>NZ_JBHXAS010000293.1:0-1002 GCF_042727425.1 Peribacillus sp. NPDC060253 | reverse complement strand
GCTTCACCGTCGACGATGCGCTCAAGCGGCTGACCGAGAGGGCTGTCCGGTGAGCCCGCAGCGTCGTCCCACCGCCCGCGAGGTCCTCACCCCTCGGTCGGAGCATCTCCTCGCCACCGTGTACGCGGGGCAGGTGCGGGCGGTGGTCATCGAGCGGGCACTGAAGCGGATGGCCGAAGCCGACGCCAGAGCGCGCCGCGGACAGATGCCCGACAGCAACCTCACTGAGGCCCAGCAGAACGGAGCCCAGCCGTGACCCTCCCCGACCGCGCCCTGCGATGGCTGTACCTGGCCGCCGCCGCCCTCGCCGGCCACTGCTCCGTCACCAGCGCCCGCGCAGACGCCTGGTGGTACGCCATCGGCCTGTTCGGTGTCTCCCTGCTGCTGGCCGTCGCCGCGGGCCGAGAGTACGTCGCCGCCAACGAGCGCCGCGCGGCCGCGGTGCGCGCCGAGCGGGCCGCCCGCCCCTGCGGCCTCCGGCCCATCACGGGCGAGGTGGTCGACGCGGCCCTGGCTGCCGCCTGCTGCGAGCGCTGGTGGACATCCGCCGGCGCCGCCCATGACCACACCTGCAAGAACTACGAGCACCAGCGGAGGACGGCATGAAGCGCCACACCGCCAGCACCACCACCGACGACGCCCTGGACGAGTTGTACGCGAACGCCTCCAAGGGCTGGCGCCGCGGCGACATTTGGAAGGCCAAGGCGAAGGAGATCGAGGTCGACCGCGACCGCCTCGCCGAGGAGCTGGAGCAGGCGCAGGCCACCATCGAGCGCGTCCGCGCGGCCGTCGCCCCGTACGACTGGACGCACGCGCAGGTCCCCGCCGCGCGGGTGCGCGACGCCCTCGCAGAGCCCAAGGAGAGCACCACCCCGTGAACACCTGCGAGCTGTGCGACCGCGCGGCCAGCGGCTACCTGTGCACCCGGCACCCGGAGCAGCTGGCCGCGGGGCGGCAAGAAATACCCCCCCGGTACGCCCAGGTCGGCGAGTGCCTGGTGGC
>NZ_JBHXAS010000292.1:0-1017 GCF_042727425.1 Peribacillus sp. NPDC060253 | reverse complement strand
GCTAACCATTACTACTGCCTTCATGGTTCGGGACTCGCACCCTATAGATTGCACCCATGCCGGGCGCACGAAAAAGCTGCCTTAAAGACAGCTCCGATCTTCAGCTAACGCACCCGTTAGTTCTATAAGAAAAGTAATTCTTATTAAAGAATCGCGCCCTTTAACGGAACAACTCTATTACCACTCAAAGATTTCCTTGATCCATTTTTAAATTTCAGATGTACTTTATCTTTTAGACATAAAAACACCCCTTTAGAGAATATTATCCAAAGGGGTAAAACGGTGCAACTTTATTATAAACGTTCGCCTTTGCTTTTCCTGCTGTTGCAAAGTCATAAATAAGCTGCTCTTGTACCGTTTCCTTGTCACCTTCACCAACGAAATACCAGCCTTTTTCGCCTGAATTTCTATACTCATAACCAGCTTTATTCAATGCTTTTCTTAGTAATTTTCTGAAAGATGAACATCAGCCCTTTTGGCAATATTCGCTGGTTTATCAGTTTTAATTAACTCTAAGATTTTACCGATTTTCATTTAGTACGCTCACGGGAAAACCAATACTTTGTTTTGATATTTCGATAAGTCCCAATGTCTTTGATCAGCTCGGCAATAAGATCATAACCGCAATATGTGTGCCTCAGCGTGCTAAATTCATCCAATGTGACATAATCATCACTTTTTAATTCAACGTGACACTCTCCACAACAAATCCCCATATCCAACACCTCCAAAAAGTATATTGATATATTCGTCGAAACTTGGTGGTCATCCTTCTTTCGTACAAAAAAACAGGTCTATTGACGGTCCTTTAATGTTTCTTAGTTTTTCAAAATTATCTAGACCTAATTATAAAAAACCTTAATAAATAAAGGAGAGTACATATTAGCCATGTATAATATGTACTCTCCTTTTTTCTTTTAGTGAACTAAACCAGCTAATAGGATGTCAATATCTTTCTCTGAAATTTTCATTTCCCTTATGATATACTATTTTTGTTCATGACAAATAGCCCTCCAA
>NZ_JBHXAS010000291.1:0-1037 GCF_042727425.1 Peribacillus sp. NPDC060253 | reverse complement strand
TTCTATTCCTAAAAATGATGGTTTTGAAGAAACAATTCAAAATTCACAAGAGAAAAAACAACAGATCAAAGCAAATACTATTCAAGACTTAAAAGCAGCCGAAGATGAAGCCAAGCGTATAGAAATCAAGAAAAAAGAACAAATCAAGCTAGAACAGGCCGAAATCGAAAAACAGATTGAATTAAAAAATCAATCGGAAGTAGAAGCCATGTTCCGTATGTTCCAGAAAACCTTCCCAAGAACCACCTATAAAGATATTGAAAATAATCAAAATGAAATTAATTTATACTTGGGTGGAGCAACTAGGAAACTTTATAAAATCAGCTACGAAAAAGAATTTGGCTGTATTAGTATTCACAAAAAAGATCGGGAAACTACTGACTATCAAGAGCAATCCAACACATTTGTAACAAATTCCGATTCTATTAAAGCAGCAGGAAAAGAAATTCAGAAGCTTGCTGCTGCAAATGAGAGAATTGCACGTTCACATAATCAACCAGAGCATAATCGAAGTCGTTAAATATGCTTTAAAAAGCTTCTAAGGGGGTATTTTAGCGTTTTTCGCTTTTACCCCTTGTTTTTATACCAAAACGAGTTTAAAACGCCCTAGAAGCCATTTTAGAGCCTTGAAATATCTATTAATTGTCGGTTACTCTTCTAACCAGTTATAAAACGGTACTTTTTCTCTTGTTGGAAGTTGATCTAATTTTTGTTTTCTATTTTGGATCCTCAATTGCTGGCTCGCTTTCAATTCTTCTTTAGCTTTATCTTTAGCACGTCGTAATTCCAATTCTTCAATTTTATTTGCTAATGCTGTAATTAAGTAATCTCTGAAACTATTAATTTTCCCTTGATTATATTTATCTACAACTTTCCGAACGATAGCATTAAAGCTTCTACCAGATAATTCATCTTTGGTAGATGCTCGAAAATTACTAATGATTAAATTTATAGATTTTTCGTTATGTACAGTTGAATCTTCTCCCGAAGGGGAAGTTCGCTTATCATCATCAATATTATCTATATCTTTATTACTG
>NZ_JBHXAS010000290.1:0-1052 GCF_042727425.1 Peribacillus sp. NPDC060253 | reverse complement strand
TTACTATTTATTTCAGTATTTTCTGATATTTTTTTTGAACAATCTGTTTCATTCTTTTTTCATTAAGGAATTAGCGCTGCTAAAAAGACATTTTCTCTTCATTAAAAGAATGTGTGGATTGCAGAAAAATTGTAGGCAGAGGACATAATGGGGGCATGGACATATTGCCATTGTATCGCATGCGCTTTCTTCAAATACCTGTTATGCATATTTATTTCTATACTGGCGATACATTGATACATCTTCCTGAATACAATAAACAAGGGCGTTTCATCCGAATTAATAATCGTACAACGCATTTGAAAGTGAATAATTAAACTTACAGAAATAATCAATAAAAAAGGCACCTAACCATTTTCAGGTTTGTGTGCCTTTTTTTATTAATCTTTCAAACAATTTTATAGTCATCATAAGTGATTAATAGCCTACTCATAGAAACTGTCTCAGCGCGGAGCTTATTCTTATCCCGACAATAAGCTATTATAGAACTATTAGGAAGTTTAGCAGTACAATTCCATTTACTATATTTCGTACAATACCTGGAGGATACTTCGATCATTTCTCCACGTACCTTTAACATTCTGCGTTCTACCAAAGGCATCATCTCCATTTCCGATAATATTATTTACCCTAAATCAGATGAAATATTCTTGGAACAAGGGCAAGACATGGCATATACAGGAGATTATGGACATTATAGCAAAACAAACAAATAGGTGAAATTATAACTGTTTATAGTCAAAAAGAGATCTATCAAACTTCAAAAACAAAGTTGCTTGGAACGGGTGTGCGAGACTCCTGCGGGAATACGCGTCCTAGGGAGGCGCCGCGGGCGGAAAGCGAGTGCCTGGAGTCCAACACAACGTTCAAGTTTTACTATCAATCATCATCGAGTTTGTCTTCAGTTTGCTATATATGCCAGAAGTAAAAGCTGAAAGTAACTCTCTATTAAAGATATTACATGCAGAATAATCTTAATGTTTTTTTGAAATATTAAGATAAATCACAAAGCTCACCTACTAACTCATATTTATAACTATAAAATTATATTC
>NZ_JBHXAS010000289.1:0-1052 GCF_042727425.1 Peribacillus sp. NPDC060253 | reverse complement strand
TAAAATTAAAAGGCATGAGCCCGGTAGATTACCGGATTCATGCCCTCAAGGCTGCCTAATTAAATAAAGTGTCTAACTTTTTGGGTTCACTTCATTAAGGCAGCTCTTTTCTTATTAAACTAATGGCGTAAGCCATAGCCATATGACGCCAATTAGCAAAAGGGGGAGGTGCTGATATCTTCTTTACATACTGGGATTCTAAATCCTGATCAAGTGTCGAATGACAATAAAGTTGATTAAGGAGATTGAACAATGCTTCTTTAACTAACGGGGCCAGGGTAGTTCATCAAGATAAAAAAGCATTGGGCTATAATCCCAATGTTTTTTTATTGTCTTAATGTTGCTTATCCAAGGCTAACTTTAATCCAAACCCAATTAAGACAAGACCTGTTGCTTTATCCATTATCCTCTGCACTTTCATAGACATAAGCCATACACGCAAAGAGTTAATTAAGTATACGTAAACAAAAAACCAAGCGATGGATAGCCCTGTATAAATCACACCCATCATAATAAGTTGTTGAGTTGCGTTTTCTCCTGTTTTCACAAATTGGGGTAAAAAGGTTAAGAAAAACATGGCAACCTTAGGATTTAGTACATTAGAGAAGAGTCCTTGTTTAAATGCTGACTTCTTCATTTCAGAATTATTTAGATTTTCAACATGAGTAACGTCCTTCTTTGTCCTTTTGATAAAAGAAGATAATCCGAGGTATATCAAGTAGAAAGCACCAACATATTTAACGATTTCAAAAACAACAGCAGATTGCATCAAAATCGTTGAAATCCCAAAGGCAGCAGCAAATGTATGAACTAAAGAACCAGTTGACAAACCTATAGCCAATCTATATCCATCTTTTCTTCCATCTGAAATGGTCCTTTTGGTAATTAGTGCTGTATCGATACCTGGGCTCATTACAACAAATAAAGAAAGGACTAAAAATGTAAAGAAATCATTCACTGTCTCCACTCCTTACTGACTTGTAAAAAACCATATGATAAAATGTAATTTAATAAATGTTAAATAGAGTTTAACACATAAGCTTGATTAGTTG
>NZ_JBHXAS010000288.1:0-1055 GCF_042727425.1 Peribacillus sp. NPDC060253 | reverse complement strand
GTACTGGCCGACGTAGAAGCCGGCGGCACTGGCGTCCGGCACGATGCCGCCAGCCGCCACTGTCACCGGCGTGACCGTGTTGTTGACGCTGGGGGAACCGCCGCCGACTGCCGGCACCGTGATGTGCGCCAGCCGCATATAGATCACGGTTCCCGACGGAGTCGGCGCGCTCGGCGTCGATGACGGAGTGCCCGGCAGGTACACCACGTCAGCCTTGGCCTGCCCAGATCCGTCGACGGCGTTGTCCCACACGCGCAGGTACACCAGGTCGATGCGGGACAGTGTCGCGTGCGCCGCGTCCAGGGTCAGGTTGGACGTGGACGTCATGGCGACCCGGTAGACGCCCTGCTCGGCGTAGTAGAGGCTCGCAATGCCGGTGCCTACGGTGATCGTGGTACCGGACACCGTGACGGTGAAACCGCCCGAGCCGGGGAGGATGCCCGTGCGGGCGCCGAGTGGGTGGCTGCCGTTATTCATCACCATCAGCGAGTCGATGCGACGCGCACGCATGGCGTCGACGGGAAGGCCGTCGATCCAAGAGGGGTTGACCGCGACCATGGGCGGCCTCCTTTCATATCCAGGCGGAACGCCAGCGGGCCGTCAGAAGAGCGCTGGCGCTGTAGGACTGGGCCCGGAACTGGACAGCAGCGGCGGCCCTGGCGGGGATGAGGGGCCAGCCGCTGGGGACCGTTAGGAAGCGGCGGCGGGACGCGCTGTTGTTGATGCGGCACGTCTTGGCGTCCGTGTCGATGACGAGCTGGTCGCCGGTGTACAGGTCCTGCGAGTAGATCAATGGCAGGACCGACCCGTCGGGCATCTGCGTGATGATCTGTGGCCCGGTCACTGGGCCGGTGATGACGAACACCGGGCGCGTGCCGAACGTGCCAGCGTTGGTAGCCATGATCTCTCCGGACACCGTGACCGCGTTGCTGGTCAGAGGTGGTGTCAGCGGCGGGGTCAGGCCGCCCGTGGTGAACGGCAGGCCAGCCGTGCCCGACTGCAGCGTGGTGGAGTAGCGGCGCGGGTCGGCGGCCGTCTCCATCACCGAGTACGTC
>NZ_JBHXAS010000287.1:0-1065 GCF_042727425.1 Peribacillus sp. NPDC060253 | reverse complement strand
CGGAGGTCCTGCGTGGACGCTGCGCAGCTCGGCGCCGTCGGAGCCATCGCCGTCGGGCTCGCATCCGCGGTCGGCGCACTGATTGGGCAGCGGGGCGCGAATAGGGCCTCGCAGTCCGGCGCCGTCCTCGGCGGCTACTCGACACTCGTCGACAACCTGCAAGAGGAACGCGACAAGTTGCGCGACCGGCTCGTCGAAAACGAACGGCAGCTCGCCGCCGCCTACGCCGAACTCGCCAGCGAACGCGCCGACAAGACGGCACTACAGCGGCAGATCACCGAACTCAGCAGTGAGAACACGCGGCTGCGCGCACAGATCGTCGAGCTGGGAGGACACCCCACGTGAACACACGTCGCCACGCGAGGCCGCTCCACGTACAGCGATGGCGATTCCTCGCGGTCGCAGCCGTGCTACTCGTGCTGTCGGGTGCGGTAGTCCTCGTGTGGCTCCGCATCGACGCGGGAGACCGCCGGGCGGATGACCTCGCCGCAGAGGCGGACCTGCGCGGGGACGCCGTGGCCACGCTGGCGACGGATGTGCGGGTGCTGCGCTCGCAGATCAAAGCAGGCGGGGGGACGCCGGCCGCGCCGGACCCGTCGCGAGCGGTAGACGATCTGCCCGCACGCGCCCAGGTGCCTGTGCCGGTCCCTGGCCCGGCTGGGCCTCGCGGTCCGCAGGGCGAGCCGGGACGGCCGGGTGCGACGGGCCCTCCCGGCTCGCCAGGCTCGCCCGGTGCTGCGGGACCGTCCGGCGGGCAAGGCGAGCCCGGCGCTACAGTGACCGGTCCGGCAGGCCCGGCGGGGTCGGTAGGACCGGCAGGCCCAGCAGGCCCAGCAGGACCCGCAGGCCCGGCAGGACCGGCCGGCCCGCCCGGCAAGGACGGCCACGACGGCCACGACGGCCACGACGGCCACGACGGCAAGGACGGCCGGTCCGGGCAGACATGCCCCGACGGGTACAGCCTGCAGGCGCCGTCATGGGATGCCGACGCGCTCGTCTGCAGGCGGGACGGTGCCCCGCCGCCGAACCAGCCCGGCAACAACGGCAACGGCAACACCCCGGAGG
>NZ_JBHXAS010000286.1:0-1075 GCF_042727425.1 Peribacillus sp. NPDC060253 | reverse complement strand
AAAACTGCATGTAATTTTTCGTCTATCGTATATTTAGTCAAAAAAACTGCACCTCCAATTGTTAGATGTTGTCTAACAATTGGGGTGCAGTTCATGGATCACAGTTCTTCTTGATTTTGTAGACAAAAGGGGTTATCTAAATGTTAAAACAAAGTTGATTGGAACGGTTGTGCGAGACCCCGCGGAAAGCGAGTGCCCTACGTTCCAATCAACGGTCATTAAACTAATTTGTACATAAGAATATCATCCACATAATCATTATCACTCATTTTATATTCTTTAATTTTACGGCCTTCTTCAATGAACCCCATCTTTTTGTACAAGGATATTGCCCTATGATTTGTTGAGAAAACCGCTAAACTTACCTTTTCAATCCTAGGATCCTTCTCTGCCCAGTCCAATAAAGCTTTTAGTAGCATCCCTCCAATCCCCAGTTCTCTGTAACCTTTTCTTATCATCATTCCAAATGAACCTGTATGAGACAATCGTTTTCTATTTTGGTTCATTTCAAATACTATCCACCCAACAACTTCACCATCTTTTTCAGTGACAATTAATGTTTCTTTTTCATTGTCTAATATGCTCTGCATCCATTCTTTTTGTTGAGATGAAGTTCTATTAAACTCTTCTGGATACGCAATTAGAAACTTGCCTTCGGAAACAACTGATTTCTGTATCTCTAAAATAGCCTCGGCATCTTCAATTTTCCCAGTACGAACAATGTAACTACTTATATCTTTTGAGATTGACAATTATATCTCCCCTTATAAAAAAAATTTCAACATTAATACATTGGTTTATTCTGTAATTTTCACCAATATTCCTTCTTCAACTAACCTGCCCCTATAGTTGCATAAAAAAATAGCTGCCTTAAAGGCAGCTCCGGTCTTAAGCTAATCAAACTGTTGGTTCCATAAAAAGTGTTAAGAATCACCATATAAATGCTATACAAAAAATACGACGAACCATATAAAAGCAATACCAAAATTTAATAACATCTGCCTCTTATTTTCTTTTATATAAAAATCTTCAAATCCATCTATTATTGATCCAATTCCTAATAAAATACATATAT
>NZ_JBHXAS010000285.1:0-1086 GCF_042727425.1 Peribacillus sp. NPDC060253 | reverse complement strand
GTAGCAAGGACACTATTCGGAAAGCAACCGAAGAAAGCCATTATTTCTTTATATGGTTCTTTTGCAAAAACATACAGGGGACACGGTACGGATGTTGCTGTCGTAGGCGGGATATTGGATTTCGATA
Source organism: Peribacillus sp. NPDC060253 (assembly GCF_042727425.1). Taxonomy (NCBI): domain Bacteria; kingdom Bacillati; phylum Bacillota; class Bacilli; order Caryophanales; family Bacillaceae; genus Peribacillus; species Peribacillus sp. NPDC060253. The sequence goes on along the minus strand of NZ_JBHXAS010000285.1, from coordinate 959 downwards.
CGGATGATGAAAGAATCCCCACTTCTTTAACGATAGCGGAAGAAGCCGGTATGGAAGTTTCCTTTACAATCGAGGATACTGTGATGGATCATCCCAATACAGTCAAAATCAGACTGTTCGACGAAGATAAAGAATTAGAACTTGTGGGAATCTCAATTGGCGGCGGAACGATAGAAATAACGGAGCTGAATACGTTCAAGCTTAAATTGTCGGGTGAAAACCCAGCCATTCTAGTCGTACACAACGATGTGTTTGGAATCATATCTTCCGTTTCGACAGTATTGGCGAATCATGAAATTAACATAGGACATATGGAAGTTTCACGAAAAGAAAAAGGTCAAATGGCCCTCATGGTGATTGAGGTCGATCAGAAAATCAAGAGCGATATCATGAAGGAAATTGAAGGATTGGAAAATGTGTCGCAAGTCATAAGGATGGTTGAATGATAATCATTAAAAGTGTTGGCATAGATATGGAGGTAAAAACATGTTCCGAAATGTAGCAGAGTTGGTTGAACTTGCTGAAAGTAAAAATGTAAAAATCGCGGAAATCATGATTTTACAAGAAATGGAGTTCTCAGGCTTGCCGAGAGAACAGATCATCGAAAAGATGGACAGGAATTTGACAGTGATGGAACAAGCGGTGGAAAGAGGTCTGAAAGGAGTGCAGTCCGTGACAGGCCTAACGGGCGGAGATGCCGTTCTTTTACAAAATTATATCAAGACGGGCAAGGCGCTCGCAGGCAATTTATTATTGGATGCCGTCAGTAAAGCTGTTGCGACGAACGAAGTGAATGCAGCAATGGGAATGATTTGTGCCACTCCGACTGCCGGTTCTGCGGGCGTTGTTCCCGGTACGTTATTTGCCGTAAAAGAAAAATTAAACCCGACGCGAGCAGAGATGATTGAATTTCTTTTCACTTCCGCTGCCTTCGGGTTCGTGGTTGCAAACAATGCTTC
>NZ_JBHXAS010000284.1:0-1130 GCF_042727425.1 Peribacillus sp. NPDC060253 | reverse complement strand
ATTATATATATATCATTATACCTAAAATATTATGATAAACTGTCTTTTCATTTGACCAAATATTAATATTTCTTGTGGAACTAACCTGCCCCGTTAGTTCATTAAGGGTAGTTTTTCACTTGAATATGAATGTATGATAATTGTAAGAATCATACATTCAAAAGGCCGCCGATTGGAAAATCGGAAGCCTTCTTCTTTACTTGAAAATGAACTAGTTCACAGTTAATTAGGTTGAATTTCCTCGGCAGTAAAGACAACAGTAATTCAACAAACATACAATCTATGGCAATTATCGCACGATCTACGGATATGGGGCCATATCGTGCAGAAGATAAAAAATATGGAGCTAGATTGTATACTGCTTGGGTTAAATTAAAAAGTGCAGGGGTCACTGTTGCTACCTTAAAATTAAGTAGTCATTATTCTGTTGGTGATTATGGGTTGAAAATGAGATATGCTGATGTAGCAGGAACAAATGGTACTGTTTGGTCAGCTGTAGATGCTTCATGTGAAGTTACTGATTCAAAAGCTGAAAAAGTAGGTTGTTATGATATGAATGCTGTAGGAACTTATAAATTAAATGGTAAACTTAATCATGGCTATATAGTTCTTATTAGTTATATCAAACTTACTTCTTTAAATAAAACTAGTAAAGTTGCTCGTGTTTATCAAAAATACACATAAAGAGATTAAAATTTTTAATGGGGTTGAATTAAAATGAATGTATCGTCTTCTTATTTTATATTTGGTTTAATAAACATGATTTTAATGGTTGGAGCTATACCAGCTATCATATACGCTTTATATTTATTACGTAAAATTTCAAAAAAATAAAGAAAAAAAGGAAGAGTAACTTTTGTAGTTCCTCTTCCTTTTTTGTGTCTTTGTTTCTTCAGCCTGGACTTTTCGGGATTGCTTGTTTAGAAAACAAATAAGGTAAACGTTTATGTAAAACAAACTCATCCCTTGGTGTTTTATGTATGATAATACAAAGAATCGCACGTTCAAAAGGCTGTCATTTGACGGCCTTCTTAATGAACTAAACCAGCTAATAGGATGTCAATATCTTTCTCTGAAATTTTCATTTCCCTTATGATATACTATTTTTGTTCATGACAAATAGCCCTCCA
>NZ_JBHXAS010000283.1:0-1138 GCF_042727425.1 Peribacillus sp. NPDC060253 | reverse complement strand
GAACATGCTAGGGCGGACCATGCTCGGCCAGTCGTCCCCCGCGGTCGTCCGGCTCGGCATGTGGCTCGCCCCCGTCTCCGCTTCCTGCATCGGCGTCACCATCGCGAGCAGTCCTCGCGATGCCGCCGTCTATGCCGTGACCCCGCTCGCCATGTCCGGCGCGGCCGAAGGCCTCGGGTTCATCGCTCGGAGCGTCGTCGTCTACACCACCGGCGTGGACGCCGAGGCGCAGCGGCGGAACGCGGATGCCGTGCAGCAGCTCGCCTATCACCAGGCGGTTGCCGCCCGGCACCCGGACGAGAAGCAGCGCGCCAAGGCCCTGCGTAAGAGCTGGGATCTCGCTGAGAAGGTCGGTGTCGGCGACCAGGTCCTCGGCGCCGCTCTCGTCGAGGTGCAGCGCGGCCGCATCACCGAAGGCGCCGATGAAGCGCTCGCCGGCATGTTCAGCGCGGCCGCCCCGGCCGCCGTCGAGCAAGCGCCCACGAAGCCCGGCCTGCCGTCGGCCACCGAAGCGGTCCGTACTCACCTCGCTGGGATGGACCCGGTGGATGCGATCCGCCTCGCGGCTGATGCGCGACCTGATGCGCCGCCCGCCGAGCTGTCATCCGTGCTTGCCTACTACGGGTTCTCCATCGACCCGGCCGCGGTCGCCCTGGTCCTCGGCCAGCGGCCCCCGGAGTACGAGGTGCAGCGCAGCGATACGCCCGCGCATCAGCAGGTCAGCGCCCTGCCGCCCGTGAACCTCCAGGGCGCCGTCGAGGAAGCCGCATCAGCCCTCGGACCGGACGCCAAGGCGAAGGACATCGTCGAGCACATCGCCCGGCACCGGCGCCTGGTCGTCGACGAACCCTACGTGCGCACCGCCCTGTCCCGGGCCGCGAAGAAGCCCCCGGCACCGGTGAAGCGCGACGAGGGGAACGGGGGATACGTGTGATGCGCTGGTCCCTGATCATCCTCGCGCTCGCCCTGGTTCTCACCTTCCCCAACCTGCTCGGTCTCGTCGGGGTCCTGGTGACGGAGCCGATTGTGGTGGCGTTCGGTCTCGGCGTCGCGGCGGCCATCTGGCCGCGGCACCGGGCCGTCGCCCGGATCCGCGGGAGGCGTCGATGAGCAACGACGCCCTGCACAAGGCCCTCGC
>NZ_JBHXAS010000282.1:0-1161 GCF_042727425.1 Peribacillus sp. NPDC060253 | reverse complement strand
GCCCACACGTACGCGTCGATGCCCGGCTCGGGCGCGGTCACCGGGCGCTCGCCGACGCCGGCGCCGCTCTGGTTGCACCAGTTGCCGGCGTGGATGCGGCGGTCGGCCCGGCTGCCGTCGACGTAGGCGTCGACGCTGGTCGTGGGGCCGGGGCCGGTGGGCCGGTCGTCGCCGCCCCAGCCGTTGCGGGCGGTGTCGATCAGCATGCCGAGGCCGGAGTCGAAGCCCTGGCGGACCAGTTCCTCGCGCAGGCCCTGGGCTGCGTTCGTCGGCGCTGTGAAGGCGGGCGCGCTCGGCGCCTGACCCGTGCACACTGCGGCCCCGGCTGGGATCCACACCGGCCGGGGCCGCTTCTTTCTGCCCCCAGTGATCGGCAGGACTCTCGGGCCAGCTACGGGCCAGCAAGCGATCACGATGCCCGGTCAAAACGGACAGGACCCCAGGTCAGTAAGTCACTGACCTGGGGTCCTTCCGGTAGGCCCTGTGGGACTCGAACCCACAACCAATGGATTAAAAGTCTGATGATCCGCGAAAGCGTCTCACCCCGTGCCGCCCCACCGCGTATCATGCCACCCTGCAAAGCCCAGGTCAGAGGCGTTTATCGATCGTTCATCGGGCGCCCTTCACCCCAACACACCCCACCGAGAACCACGCCGTTGCGCGGCGTTCGGGCCAGCAGCGGGCCAGCAGGAAGGGCCCCCGACCCGCAGGTCAGAGGCCCTTTGCCTGTCCCTCAATTCTACGCCGACACCTACCAGTTGTCAGTGCTGGCCCGTACCTTGGTAAGCGTCCTATTCAGTGTCTCTTGGCTGCGACGCTGCACTCGGCCCCTGCCGCGGTATAGAGCCCGCGGCAGGGGCCGAGCCACGTCCGCGGCGAGCGCGCGGCACGGCGGCCGCCGCGCGCTCGGTCAGGTCCTGCTCGTACTCCTGGAAAAGGCTCATGTACGTGTCGGCGGTCAGCACGATCGTGGAGTGACGCAGCTTCTTGCTGGCGTCGTCGATGTCGCCGCCGCCGGCCTTCACCAGCGCGGCCGCGCCGTGCCGCAGGTCGCGCAAGTTGATCGGCGGCAGGCCGGCCGTCTCCACGATCCGCTTGAACTCCTTGGACACGGTGTCGGGGTGCAGCCAGCTGCCGCCCTCCGTGGTGAAGACCTTGCCG
>NZ_JBHXAS010000281.1:0-1178 GCF_042727425.1 Peribacillus sp. NPDC060253 | reverse complement strand
GAACTTAATACAGGAAGAATTGTCCCTAAAAGATTATCCCCCAAAAATTTGATTTATAAAGAAAAACGACATGTTATATTGAATATTTATCCCAAAATAAAAAGCACCCATAAGGATGCTCTTACATTACTTTGAAGCTTTTCATTTTAAATTCATTCAAAGGTCGATGAATCGCCTTCCCCAACCTTTCACTAAGTTCTTGGAAATCCTTCATATCGTCAGGATTAATATCTTCTCTAACGTTTAGTATCTCGTACCGGTCATATTCCTCTGGGATGAGTCTTTCGTTAAAAAGAATAAAAAGTCTATATTGAACTCTGAGATTCATTTTACCATCTCCTTTACTAACAATTCGATAAAAGGTGCTGATTTCCTTCAATAATAAAAAGCACCCTTGAAAGGATGATTCAGTTTGTAGACAAAAGGGTTCGGAATTAAAAAATTACGAACCCCTTTTGAAATCACTTTTGAATTTCCGCCTAAAGTTAAGAGATTGGGGCTCTACGAGCCCACTATGTTAGGCCATTTTTGGACCTTCCATGTCCAATTGGCCATCTTCTTTAAATTAATGGCAGCGAAAGTAAGCATCGCCTGCATCGACAATTTTTTAAGTCCCCTTAAAGTAGTCCAACGCATACCATGCTTTTCTTTTGCATCTGCGGCAACGGCTTCCGGTTTTCCAACTTTCTCAATCACTTGTTCAACAAGTGGCTCTAAGATTGACTATCATGTGTATTTCCAGGTGTTACAATCGTTCCTAATACAAAACCGTTGCGGTCTGCGGTCGCGTGGAATGAATAGGCAAACTGTTTTGTTCGTTCATCTTTCACATAGTAGCCACTCTCAGAATCAGTTGTACTTTCTTTTATTTCTTTGGTTTCTTCCTTAACAAATGGCTTTGTTAAGGATTAATGTTGATTTTTGAACAAATAAAAAGGCCACCTAAAAAGTGGTCTTCTTTAGTGCTTACTATGCAACTAACGCATGCGTTAGTTGCATAAGTAAGAGGTTTGAAAAAATAGCCTGTATATATTTGAACGATGAATAACTTACCTATTTTCTTGTGCTTGTTTGCACCATATACAGAAAATTGGGAAAAACGTAATCAAAAACGTAACTAAGTTTATAAATTCATCAAAAAATACGTTAGAAACATTGATATATCAACAATTTAATAG
>NZ_JBHXAS010000280.1:0-1192 GCF_042727425.1 Peribacillus sp. NPDC060253 | reverse complement strand
GGGTTCCGGTTCAGATTATAAAATGGGTGAAGAAAACATTTTCTTATATCAGTGCTTACAGAAGGGCTTAAAGATAAAATATGTTCCAATCAAAATTGCAGATTTATATATAGGAGAGTCAACATGGTTTAACGGATTTGATAATAAATATTTTTTTGACAGAGGTGCTGTATTTACAGCTATGTCAAAACGTTGGGCAAGTTTGTTAATTCTTCAATTTGCTGTTAGAAGATATAAGTTATATAAAAATGAAATTTCATTAACGAATGCTATAAAAAATATGTTCAATGGTAGAAAGAATTACTTAAGTGAACGTACAGGAGAGATTTCAAATTGAAACTTTTTTTTATAGGTGATTTTGCTGGTGATAATGGACCTGCAAGTGTAAATAAGGTACTAAAGAAATACATGAATGATAATACATTTTATTCAAGAGAAACGAAAAAACATAAAAGACTTATAGAACTATTCTTGAAAATTACTAAAACAGATGGAGTGCTTTTCTCAGGTTTGTCTAAAGTTAACGTTATTGGTTTTAGGCTTGCTAAGCTACTCAGTAAAAAATCAGCTTATTTAATGCATGGAAGTGAATTAATTGAGGGGAAAATCAATCAGAATTATAATCAAAAGCTTATTGATCTAGAAAATAAAGTATTAAAATTAGCTCCAAAAATTATATGTGTTTCAGAAAATTTCATGCATACTTTTAATGAAAATTATCCTCAATATAAACATAAAGTCACATATGTTAATAATGGTGTGGACTGGGACCTAATTGGATTATCTGATCATTTAAAAGTCAAAAGAAAAAAAAATATGTTGCTATCAGTTGGGGGAGGTGTACCACGTAAAAATATTTTAAAATTATGTGAAGCAATTGATATTCTAAATACCAAAAAAAAACTCAACCTAGAATTAATGGTTATTGGATCTCATGGACCAGATACAAAGCAGATTAAATCCTATCCTTTTGTGACATATATTGAAAAGGTACCAAAAAAGGAAATGCCTCGTTTTTATAAAATGTCCCAATTGTATATACAAAATAGTAGATTCGAAACATTTGGACTTGCGGTTATAGAGGCGTTAATGTGTGGAAGTAGTATTTTGATTTCAAAAAATGTAGGTGCTAAAGGAATTATTCCTCAATTGGACAATAATAATATTATTAATGATGTTGATGATACTGAGG
>NZ_JBHXAS010000279.1:0-1203 GCF_042727425.1 Peribacillus sp. NPDC060253 | reverse complement strand
ATTTTCAGTTAATTTCAAGGTTTTTTTAAAAAAAAAATATCTTCAAAAAAATCAAATTCGTTTTAAGAATGACTTTATCGCTTCATTAATCTCCTCTCTATTTTCAAACACCATTGTATAGTGATTGCACTTTGAAACAATGGTTTCAAGATCCGCAGTATATTTCTTCGTATCTTCATAAGCTTCTTCATAAAATAATGGGGGGAAATCTCCAATTTTGCCACTAGCATAGACTAATAAGGCTTTGCAGTTAATTTGTGTACATACTTCTTTAGGGACAAATGAATAAAAACTATTGAAATCTGCAAGAATACTATATTCAGATGACTTATTCTCCCAGCCACCATTTACTTCATGAACCTCATACTCTACCACACTTTGCAGATGGTCCGTCCATTTAACACCCAACCGATTATAGATTTCCTTAATTTCTGCGACATAACTTTTCTGGGATTCATATTTTTTGCTTAACCTTCCAAGTGATGGTTGTACTATGTCCCTTTGTTGTTGAGTTGAAGTAGCGGCACCATCCAGTATAATTAAGCCTTTTACTTGATTTAATTTACTAGCTACAACCGCTGATATGAAAGCTCCCATTGAATACCCCATTAAAATTGGATTTTCAATGTCTAATTCTTGGATTAACGCAATAATATCTTCTGCATGTTTGAAAAGAGAAGTATGCTCATCTGTTTCTGAACTATTCCCTCTCCCTCTCAAGTCAATGGAAATGACCCGGTACTCTCCTTTTAGCATTTCCGCATAATAATGCATTTGCTTATGATTACCCGTTAAACCATGTATAGCAATGATTGTCCCTTTCGTTCCTGGGTAATCTGCAATTTGGATTCTTCGATTTCCTAGCTCTTTTACATACATTTTCATTGTCACACTCTCCTCATAGTTCCTATCATGGTTTGTTTATTTACTACCTTATGTGCTTGTAAGCAATGTTTTCCAACTAAATGACCAAAATTTCATAGCTTTCATTAATTTATACAAGGATTTTTCTAACTCTTTCTACAGCGTATTTTCACCCCTTTCTTAAATACGCTTACCATTTTAATAAAAAAAGCTACCTTAACTTCACCATCAAGGTAACTTGATCGAGAAATTAAGATAGCCAGTCACTTCATTAATTTTCATTAAAAAAGGGCTTTTTTTAATGATTAATGAATAGGCAAGATATAAATACATGTAATG
>NZ_JBHXAS010000277.1:0-1205 GCF_042727425.1 Peribacillus sp. NPDC060253 | reverse complement strand
AGGATGTGTCCGTCTTGGAACGTAAGAATACAGGGAAAAAATATAATAATGAATTCAAGAAGACTATTGTAGACCTTTATCACTCGGGTAATTCGGTCAAAGAATTAAGCAGCGAATATGGCGTATCAGAAGTTACCATTTATAAATGGGTTAAAGAATTTACCCCTATCGGTTTAGGGGAAGAGTCAATGACTCCAAAGGAATTAGCTGCCATACAGAAGGAAAACCTTCGGTTAAAGCAAGAAGTTGAAATCTTAAAAAAGGCTATGGCCATATTCGCGAAAAAGTAACCGAGACAGATCTTACCGAATTTATTGAGGAACACAAGAAACAATATCCCGTACAGAAGATGTGTGAAATACTAGAAATCCCAAGAAGCAGCCATTATCAGTCTCTTCAACTTGTCGTATCCAATCGCGAACAGGAAAACAAAGAGCTAACGAAGAAAATTTATCTCATCTACTTAGAGAGCAAGGGACGTTATGGTGCTCCCAAGATACATAAAATCTTATTAACCAAAGGATTTTCCCTAAGTCTAAAGCGTGTTCAACGCCTAATGAGCAAGGCGAGTATTCGTTCTATCACGAAGAAAAAATACCGTCCTTATCCATCAAAAGAAAAGGTTATTCAGTTAGATAATTTGCTTAAACGAGACTTTACTACCCAGACCATTAATGAGAAATGGGTAGCTGATATTACGTATATCCACACGTTAAAAGACGGATGGTGTTATTTAGCTTCTGTATTGGATCTTCATTCTAAGAAAATAGTAGGGTATTCCTTTTCACGTTCTATGACGACAGAACTGGTCATAAAAGCTTTCGATAACGCTCACTCTTCACAAAAGCCCTCGGAGGGCTTAGTTCTTCATACGGATCTTGGCTCACAATATACAAGCAGTGAGTTTACTCAACATACCCAGAATCATCATATTAAGCAATCCTTTAGCCAGAAGGGTTGCCCGTACGATAATGCCTGTATTGAATCTTTTCATGCGATATTAAAGAAGGAAGAAGTCAACCACGTACAGTATCTAGACTACCAAACAGCTAAATTAGCGATATTCCAATTTATTGAAGGTTGGTATAACCGAAAAAGAATTCACAGTAGCTTAGGATATAAAACTCCACAAGCCATTGAAGATCAAATTACAAAAACAGCTTAAGATTTAACTTTTTTGTGTCCAAAATATTGACTCAAATCCA
>NZ_JBHXAS010000276.1:0-1209 GCF_042727425.1 Peribacillus sp. NPDC060253 | reverse complement strand
GTCCTGGTCGATGAGGTCGGCAACGTCGCCTGCGGTGCTGCCGCGCGGCACGTCGATGCCGATGCGCCGGCAGAGGCCCATCTGCTTCGAGGTCGGCTTCCCGGACCGCCACTGGGCCTGGCGTGCGACGAACGCGTGCGGGGCGAGGACCTTGGCCTGCTGCTCCAGCCAGGCCAGCGCCTCCGGCAGCGGGCGGGCCGTGTCGTCCTTGGGGGGCTGCACCCCGGTGCCTTCCGTCCAGCGGCGCATTCGGTACAGCCGGGTGCCGGGGTCGCGCTGGAGGAAGAGGAACATGGCGCCGGTCAGGCGGATGAACCACGTGCCCTCGGGGGTGCGCAGCCAGCGGATCGCGGACGAGCCGAACAGGTTGAACTCTTCGGCCTCGACCCGCGCGGTCAGGACCCTGCGCTTCTCGGCGGCCGCGGCCTCCTTGGCGACCTGGCGGAGCGTCTTGCCCTCCTCGGCCTGGCCGATCTCACGCTCGGTCAGGTCGACCATCGACGCGAGCTTGTGGCGGGTCGAGGCGCCCATGACGTCGAGCAGCAGGGCATCCCGTTTCCCGGGTGCCGGGCGCAGGGCGCGGCCGGCCATCTGGACGTAGAGACCCGGGCTCTTGGTGGGGCGGGCGATGACGGCGCAGGACGTGTGCGGGGCGTCGAAACCTTCCGTCAAGACCATGCAGTTGGTGAGCACCTGCACGTCCCCGGCGCTGTACCGGGCGAGCGTCGCGCGCCGGTCGTCCCGGCTCATGCCACCCCACACCGGGGCCGCCGTGATGCCGGCGGCCTCCAGCGCGGCAGCGGCGGCCTGGGCGGTCGCGACGGTCGGCGTGAAGACGACGCCCGGGCGGTCCCCGGCGTGGTCGACGTAGGCCTTGGCGATGGCGTCCAGCGCGCCCGAGTCCTCCAGCGCCTTACCCAGCTGCCCGTCGACCAGGTCGCCGCCACGGGTCCGGACCTTGTCCAGGTCCAGGCTGTCGACCGTGATGCGCTTGCCGCGGACGTCGCACAGGTATCCGTCGCCGATCATGTCGAGGATGTCGAGACGGAAGACGACGTCTTCCCAGACCTCGGCCAGGCCGCCGTCGGTGCGGGTCATCGTGGCGGTGAACCCGGCGACGGGAACCCCGCGCCAGGCGCCGAAGTGTTCGAGTACCTCCATGTAGGTGCGGGCCGCGGCGTGGTGGCACTCGTCCACGATGACCAGGCC
>NZ_JBHXAS010000275.1:0-1246 GCF_042727425.1 Peribacillus sp. NPDC060253 | reverse complement strand
CTTAGGATATAAAACTCCACAAGCCATTGAAGATCAAATTACAAAAACAGCTTAAGATTTAACTTTTTTGTGTCCAAAATATTGACTCAAATCCATCCTGATATTGAAGTAAAGCACTTATTATCTGAATAAGTAGTTACCTTTTATTTCACGTTTAATTGCTCTAACCACTCTATAAACCAATCTTGAGGTAACTTTACTTTTGAGAGGTCTAAGTTCTGCAATTCTTTTAATGAGTAAGTATTTACCAAAAATAAATCCCATTGACATTCAATATCTCGTGCTATTCCAAAAGCTATTTCATCAAATTCATTAAATTCTCCAGCTTCATCTTCCTCAAAAGCCATTGTGAGGTTATCACACCACTTAATTAACTCATATTGTGAAAATCTGTTTTCTTTTCTACATACGGTATTTAACAAGTTCTTTAAGTTTTTGGACAAGAATGGAAAATCTATAGTGGTTTCATTCCAGTTCCAATTCATATAAACATCCCTATATCAACTGAACTACTTACTATCCTCATCACCTTTCAACTCTCTATTTTATAACATTTTCTTATTCAACTAAACTGCCCCGATAGTTCCATAAAGAAAAGCTGTCTTAAAGACAGCTCTGATCTTCAGCTAACGCACCCGTTACTTTAAGTAGATTATTTCACAATCATAGTAAGTTCCACAGAAAAAGGCATTAATCCTTCCTGCTGAATCAATGCCTTCACTTTTTCAAATTAATACTATTACTTTTTTTAGTTAACATATAGCTTTGTATTATCATTTCGTAAATTTCTTCCTTTGGAACAGTACCGTCAAGAATTATCGAATTCCAATGGTCCTTATTAAGATGAAATGCCGGAACTACCGAATTGTAAATCTGACGCCAATAATCCAAAAAACCGGGTTCACATTTCACATTAATCCAAATATGGCCATCTTTTTCAAATATCCACGCAAACACTTTCTTGTTATCTATATGTCGCATTAACGTCCAATTCTTATCGCGAAATGGATAATCTTCATATGTATTACCCATCCCTAAACAGTAACCGATAGCTTCCTCTCTATTTTTCATTGTTAACCTCTTCTCTAACATAATAACTTTCTAATTTTTTAATTGCATCCTAAATTATAAGCCTTGTACCCTTTATTGCACTAACCTGCCCCGATAGTTGCATAAATCGAGTAGGAGGAGGCGCCTAGCCTCCGACCTCTCACACCACCGTACGTACCGTTCGGTATACGGCGGT
>NZ_JBHXAS010000274.1:0-1373 GCF_042727425.1 Peribacillus sp. NPDC060253 | reverse complement strand
AGACTTAAACTGAACCGCCGTATACCGAACGGTACGTACGGTGGTGTGAGAGGTCGGAGGCTAGGCGCCTCCTCCTACTCGATTTTATGCAACTATCGGGGCAGATTAGTGGAAAAAGGACAAATTCATTTAAAAGTAGAATTTATACAAATCAAATAGAAATAAATTAATAGGAAAGAGTGGTATTCCAATGACCGTTTCTTTAATTCCAATTTCTAAAGATAAAAAGCATATTTTACAGAACTTGTATTCACTTTATTTATATGACCTCTCAGAGTATACCGATAGTTTAAAGATTTCATCTAATGGTTCCTTTGAATTTGATTCATTTGATTTAATTTGGGAGAGAGAGGGTTTATCCCCGTATTTACTAAAAAAGGATACAACGATTGTTGGATTCTTATTACTCTTGGAAAGACCTTTTTTAGAAAAAGACTATGATTACAGTATTAATGATATTTTTGTGTTGAAAAAATACCGAAGAAAAGGTATTACAATAACTTTGTTAAAAGAATTGTTTGAACAAAAAAAGGGGAAATATTACGTACTTGAATTAATTAGTAATAAACCTGCTATTCTATTTTGGAAAAATGTTTATAGTAAACTTAATATAGCCTTTGAAGAAAAGAAACAGAATGTTGATAATGAAGAATGCTTAATCCAATCCTTTCGTATTTAAAGAAAAATTTATCCTTATTGAACGAATGGGTGCGTTAGCTTAAGAGCGAAGCTGTCTTTAAGGCAGCTTTTTTTTAGGGCACAAACGGGGCAGTATAGTCCAACAAACGTAGTGACTAGAACTGTAAAAAGATGAAGATGAAGCAACCAAAAGATGTTTGAACCTAAGAAGCTATAGTCATTTTTAATCATTTCAATAATCAGTTTATTCTGATATTATAAAAGGGATAAAGATTGGAGGAGGAAATAACATAAAAAGCTTATTTTCAATCTTAGGTACCTTTGTGTTAGTTCTGGTAGGTGGAATGGTATTAGGTACTTCTTCTGCTCAAGCAAGTGTTCCTCAGTATTCTTTTCAAACAGAAGATGGAAAATGGGATGGTGAAATTGGAAATCCTAACCAAGGTAGTAACTTAGAGGTAGAACTAGTTTCCCCAATCTATTTAAAGACCTCATCTGGAAGTAAGTTATTGACTAATTATAGTAACTTATGGTCTCGTCTCTGCAATGCTAGTACTGGAAAGTGCACAGGCTATCATAGCTTAGCAGGTGGAAAGACATTATTCACAGGTATGAAAATAGGTAAATTTTATGTTGATGTGAAAGATGGATATTCCTCTGGAAAAGTATATGGAAAACTACAAATTGTTTTCAAATAACCTGTATTACTTGCTACCCATTCTTAATGGGTAGCT
>NZ_JBHXAS010000273.1:0-1392 GCF_042727425.1 Peribacillus sp. NPDC060253 | reverse complement strand
GGATCTCCGGTCCGTTCACGGGGACAGGATCGCACCGGGTCCGGCCGATCCTGGTAGAGGAGGGCTGAATGCCACGCCAACTGGACCAGCTACCCGCCGACGCGACGAGTCTGGCCCGCCGGGTCCAGGATCTGGAGCGGCAAGTCAGAGAGTTGCGGGCCGCGCGGCGGCTGTCGTCGGCGGCCGTCGGAACGCTGCGGCTGTACGCCGGGGACGGGACGGTCCTCGCCGAGCTCGGGACGGACGGCGGCGGCGGTGCCGGGCTGTGGACCCGCGGCGGCAGGCAGTCCGCCCGGCTCAGCGACGGCCGCCTCACATTCCGTCCGGTCGAGGACGGCCTGGTGGCGGTCCCGGCGAGCGTCGACTACGACACGGCCCAGTCCTCCGTCCTGACCCTCGCGTCAGGGGCGGTGGAAGCCGGGGACCGCAGGGCCCTGCTTGCCCTGGAGTCCGGCCCCGGTGGCACCAACCCCCGCGCGTCCGTGCAGGGGGTGCTCACGGCCAGCAACATCGTCACCGGCACCGCCACCATCACCCCGTCCGCTGCCAATGCGCCCACGAGCCTCACCGTTGCCGGGCTGAACATCACGGGTACGAACCTGCGGGCCTACGCGACGGCCATCGACTCGTCCGTGGGCACCAACAACCTCAACAACGGCGTCTCTGGCGTCGGCGTCACCGACATCACCAACGCCAGCATCAAACTCTGGATCACCCGCGCGACTGTCACACCGGCCGTGACCGTTCACTGGATGGTCATCGCGTCCTGACCGCCCATTTGGGAGTGCTATGAGTGCCGAGGCGTATGAGACGCCGGACGTCGACTGCCAGCTGGTCTGCCACACCGAGGGCTGCCCCAACAACGGCAGAGTCCTCGTTGCTGGCCTGTCGGTGAACACGGACGGCATCTGGCGTGCCGCGTGCGGGCTGTGCGATCAGCCCATCACCGACATCGTCCCGATCGGCCCGGCCCCAGAGGAACCGGACCCCGCCGGGGACCCGGCCACCGCCTGACCCCCTCTCTTCCCTGCCCGCCCCGAGCCGACCGGCCGGGGCCTTTCTCATGCTCGGAGAACCGATGATGGCTACCCCCCTTACCGCCAGTCAGATGCTGACGGCGCTGATCGCCGAGGGCCTGGACACCAAGGAACGCTCCGGCTGGCGCACACACGACCGCGGCAACCGGGGCGACGGATGGGGCCCCGTGCACGGCGTGATGATCCACCACACGGGCGGCACAGCCCCGTCGGACGGGGAGATCGTGTGGTCGGGCCGCGCCGACCTGCCGGGGCCGTGCGCGCACGCCTACCTGGCCAAGGACGGCACGCTGACCCTGACGAGCGCGGGCCGGGCGAACCACGCCGGGGGAGGCGACCCGGCCGTCCTCTCCGC
>NZ_JBHXAS010000272.1:0-1415 GCF_042727425.1 Peribacillus sp. NPDC060253 | reverse complement strand
TAAACTCAAAAATAGAGTCTAACCCATTAACCCCTTGACGATAATGGATGATAACAATACAACCAGGCTGAGCTTTTTTTGGTGGATCTTAAGGAAGATACCCTGTATAAGAAACTGGTTGTGACAGTATGGAAGAACCATTTAGTGTACTGCTAGTACGTATACAAAAATTTTTGTAACAAATCTCCTGTCATATGTATTGTTAATCTTTTTTTGAGGTGATTCTCCTATGGAAGCAATGATTGAACGGTGTGCTGGCCTAGATGTACACCAAGAAACAGTAGTAGCCTGTGTATTATTTGGTCCATTAGATAAAAAGCCAAAAATCTCTATTGAAACGTTTTCGACTACAACAACAGGACTCTTGGCTTTAAGTGATTGGTTAACTACCCTTCAGGTATCCGATGTTGTGATGGAAAGTACTGGAGTCTACTGGAAACCAATATGGAATATACTCGAAGATTCTTTTCACCTTGTTCTTGCCAATGCCAGACATGTCAAAAATGTTCCAGGGCGTAAAACTGATGTGAAAGATGCCGAATGGCTTGCTAAGCTTCTAAGATGTGGACTTATTGAAAGCAATTTTGTTCCACCGGAGGATATTCGTGATTTACGTGATCTTACTCGTTATCGAAAAAAATTGATTCATCATCGCACATCAGAGCAGAATCGCATTCACAAAATTCTTCAAGATGCTAATATCAAGCTAACATCCGTTCTATCAGACATTTTTGGTGTATCGGGACGCCGTATACTTGAAGCCATTCTAAACGGTGAAAAAATAGAGACCGATGGTCTTCGAAAAATGGTGGATTGGCGAACAAAAGCAAGTATTACTGACATTGCCCATGCAATTAATGGGCGTATTCGCCGTCATCATCGTGATATGTTGCGTTACCATTGGGAGCATATGGGTTATTTAGAAAAAGCCATAGAAGAATTGGAAAAACAAATTGATCAACTCCTGTCCCCATATCATAAGGAAGTAGAATTATTGGATGGTATACCTGGTGTGAACAAAGCTGCCGCAGCCACTTTTATTGCAGAGATGGGCGTTGATATGTCCGTATTTAAGTCGGCTAAACATCTTGCCTCTTGGGCTGGTGTAAGTCCCGGAAATTACGAAAGTGCTGGTAAAAAAAAACGAGTAAAACCACACAAGGTAACAAAGCTTTGAAAACGATGGCCGTAGAGTGTGTATTAGCGACTTCAAGGCAAAATAATCGAATTGCTTCACATCGAAAAAGAATTACCAAACGACAGGGAAAAATGAAGGGACGAATTGCTTCTGCCCATTTACTAGTAACGATTGCTTACAACATCTTAAAAACAGGAGAACCTTATCATGAACTAGGCTCAAATTACCTTGAAGAAAAACAAAATAACAAAGAATTAAAAATGATCGAATACCTAAA
>NZ_JBHXAS010000271.1:0-1420 GCF_042727425.1 Peribacillus sp. NPDC060253 | reverse complement strand
ACCGAGTACGTCGCCCGCGTGTCGGTGATGTACTGCATCAGCGGCTTGCCCGAGCGGCGAACCGTGGCCTGCTTCGGGATGGTCTCCCACACCGTCAGCAGCGTGTCCGTCAGCCCGGCCGCCACCCGCAGCCGCTCCATCGCCTCCTCCAGCGCGGCCTGCGACGGGGCGACGATCGTCCCGCCGAGGGTGATCGGTCGGGCGCCGAGGTAGACCGGGCCCGCCCAGGCCCCGTGGTCGCCCTCGCGGTCGGTCATCTCGCTGCGGAGGTCCGGGGAGTCCCAGCCCTCCAGGGTCTGCAGGCGCCAGGCCACCCCGTCGCCGTCGACCGTGCCCAGGTCGACGCCGCCCAGGGTGGCCCGCAGACCGTCCAGGACGGCGCCCGGCGTGTTCGGCATCCGTGCCTCCTTCTCAGCCGACGAACGACATGTGCCGGGCGACGTCGTGCGCCTGCTCGGCCGTGGACTGCTTGGCGCCGTACAGGTTCACCGTGATCTGCTTCGTCGCCTCGCGGGCGGCGGCGGCCGTGGACGGTCCCGGCCCGTACCGGCCGGCGGGCACCAGCTGGTAGCCCATCGCGGACGCCGTCTTGGCCAGCAGCGCCCGGGAGCGGGCGCTGCTGTTCCACGGGATCCACGACTCGACGTCTCCGGCCTCGCCGCCGAGGACCATCGTGGGCCGGGTGAGGATCCCGCCGGCGGCCATGGCCTTCCCGCCCTGCTGCACCCACTGCCGGACGAAGACGTCCTTGTTCGC
The DNA here is from genome assembly GCF_042727425.1 of Peribacillus sp. NPDC060253. NCBI lineage: Bacteria > Bacillati > Bacillota > Bacilli > Caryophanales > Bacillaceae > Peribacillus > Peribacillus sp. NPDC060253. The sequence goes on along the minus strand of NZ_JBHXAS010000271.1, from coordinate 664 downwards.
GGACGGCAGGCTGCTGATCTGGGCGGTCATCTTCGGGACCAGGGCGCGGATGGTGGCCACGTCCAGGCCCGCCGCGATCAGGTCGGCGAAGCCTCGGCCGTTGCCGCCGCGCAGCGTGGTCAGCAGGGTCAGCGCGTTCGCGAGGTCCTCGCCGGTGAGCGTGGACTGCGCCGTGCCGACCGCCTTGTTCGCTGTCGCAGCGGCCTTGCTGTCGCTGGCGGCCTGGTGGGCGAGCGTCATGGCGTTGGCGTCGCCCTGCGCGGCGAGGGCCTGGGCGAGATCGCCGAAGCCCTGCGCGGCCAGCTTCTGGAGGTCGGCCGCGAATTGCTGGCTCTCCTTGGTTGACGCGCCGAGCTGCTTGGTGAAGTCAGCCAGGGTCGCCTTCGCCAGCTCGCCCGTCTTCTGGAGCTTGGACACAATCGACTTGAACTGCTTGTCGCTCGCACCCGCCAGAGCGTTGACCAGGGCGTAGCCTTCCTCGCCCATGCCCTCCAGCATCGCCTGGAGTTCCCTGCCGCCCCGCTTGCCGATCTTGTCGAGGTTCTTCCGCCACAACTCCGTCGCGGCCACGGACTTGTTGAGCTGCAGCTCGTAGCCCTTCAGGTTGAAGGCGGTCGGTGCCTTGGCGCCCTTCTTCAACCCCAGAGCCGCGTCGGCCTCGTAC
>NZ_JBHXAS010000270.1:0-1511 GCF_042727425.1 Peribacillus sp. NPDC060253 | reverse complement strand
TCTTAATAGATATTGTTATACTACCATTTCAAATATTGACTGTAAATATTGAAAATACAAAAAAAATATTATTCTCTATTAGCGAGTGTTCCAGAAGAAGAACAAAGAGCCAAGATGTTCGAGGAACAATAGTCTTGAGGGCCGGATTTGCACAAGATAAGGAAAACTATGAAAACGATTCATCAATCATAGGAAAGTGTTTGCTTTTTGAGGAAGTGCACGACTTTAGCAGAAGATCATAAAAAAGCGACACTACGTTATTGAAGTATCGCACCTGTATGTTAAATTATGAAAAATACAAAAATGGAAGTAGAGATTATGGCAGTTGTAAATGGTCATGCGAATGGAGGTCGAAGCGTTTATTTAAGTGAAGATCTAGATCAGTATGCAGCATTCTTTAATCTTGAATAGTTTTCATCTCCCTTCTCCTCCATAGATAATACCTTTTTCTTTATCTACTTATTTCCATGTAAAAAACCCTGACCTTAATGTCCAGAAGTCATTTTAATACCTACAGCCCCTGTAATAATACACATCATAAATAGGGTTAATCTTAAACTTCTAGGTTCATTAAAGAAGATCATTCCTGCTAAAACACTTCCAACAGAGCCAATACTGGTCCATATTGCATATGCAGTCCCCACTGGAATTGAAGTTAATGACAAAGATAGAAAATAAAAGCTTAAACTCCCCAAAAAAAGACAAGCTACAGAGGGAAGCAATTTTTTAAACCCGTTTGCACGTTTCAGGCTTATAACACTACCAATCTCGGCAAATCCGGCAATAAGAAGAAAAAACCAAGCCATTGAATCACCCCCTAACCTTAAATAAATCATTTCATTTCCTTTAATGTTTTGGTTGTGCTGGATTGATTTTTATTCCAATTATCCCTAATATCATTAAAGCTATAAAAAATACTTTCAGTGGATTAATGGTCTCTCCCAAAAAAAGCATCCCAATTACTACCGTTCCCACCGTTCCCAATCCAGTAAAAATGGAGTAACCAGTTCCTAAGGGAATTGAATGTAAAGCTTTTGAAAGTAAAAAGAAACTAAAGATTATAATAACTACAGTTACTATACTAGGTATAATTTTGGTGAATCCGTGTGAATATTTAAGACCGATTACCCAGACGATTTCCAAAAGCCCCGCCATTATGATATATATCCATGCCATATTATCGCTCTCTCCTTCGGCATTGACACTTATTTTTGAACCACGAAGGTATCCATATATCGATAAATCGCATAAGCTACCCCATTCTCATCATTTTTAAGGGTTGTCGTTGTACAAACAGCTTTTATGACATCTTTCGCATTTCCCATCGCTACGCTGTATCCAACTTTCTGGAACATGGATAAATCATTGTTGCTGTCCCCGATTGCCATAGCCTGATCTAAGGAGCCATTCAGCAAGAAAGCCAATTTTTCAAGGGCCATTCCTTTTGAAGCTCTTTTACTAGTCATTTCAATGTTGTGATCAGCAGATGAAACAACCATCAACTCATCAAA
>NZ_JBHXAS010000269.1:0-1539 GCF_042727425.1 Peribacillus sp. NPDC060253 | reverse complement strand
AGCATGATCAGCGCAAGGACGAGGGTGAGGCCCTCGCCAGCGGCGACGACGCCGGCCGCGGTGGCCTGCCGGTGGAACTCGGAGACGACGTTGGTGTAGGTGCCCGAGGCGCCGGCCGCGCCGACGGCGAGCATCAGCGCGGCAGCGGCCCCAAGGACGCCCATCTGCCAGCGGGTGAGGGAACGGGTGCTCACTGGCCACCGTCCTTGCGCTCGGCCGCCTTCTTCTCCTCGGCGTCGAGCCTGGCCCGCAGGAAGCTGACGTTCCAGGCAAGGTCCGCGGGGTCCTCGTCGAGGGCCTCGCGCACGGTGCGGGCCCAGCTGGCGCGCTCAAGGATCCGTCGGTCGTAGGCGGGGTCGTCGTGGGGGAGGGTGATCGCGTCGAGGACGGTAGTGAGGAGCGCGCGCAGGTCGCGGACCTCGGCGGAGGTGGGCTCGGTGCTCACTGGCGCTCACCCTGCTCGCTGTTGAGGAACGCGGCGATCTGGGGGAAATGCCGCTCGACGAAGTGGCGTGCCCGCTCCTCCTCGGTCTGCGGCTCGGCGCCGAGGGCGCGCAGCAGCAGGCGCAGGGATTCGCGGAGGGAGAGGACGCTGTCGCTGCCGAGCAGCTGCTGGGCGACGCCGATGGCGACGTCCAGGTCGCTGGGCACGTGCGGCTCGTCGTGGACGGGGCGCGCGGCGCCACCGGTGAGGGGCCAGGTGGGGTTCTGGCGCCGGAGGTGGGCCGTGCTGGCGTAGTCCGCGTCGGCGAGCTGGTGCAGCTTGGCGACGCGCTCCTGCGGGGAGCTTGCGCGCGCACTGGGGCGCGGGGAAAGATCGGTCATGCCGACTCCTGCTCGTATCAGGTAGTTCGGTGAAAGGCCGGGCGGTGCGCGCGCCGGGGACACCACTCCCCGAGCTGCTGCCCGGCCTTTCTTGCGTGCTCTAGCGTTCCATAGCCTGAACGCTTTGTACAGCCAATGGAACGCATCCGGTGCGCATCACGGCGAATCAGCAGGCTGGAAGGCCTGCAGCACCAGGTAGCGCTCAGGCCCGTAGGCGGTCCCGCACCAGCGGCATATCAGCGTCGTCTCGCCTGGCAGGCGGGAGATCACCGCCCCGCACACCGTGCCCTGGTCGTCCGTCACTGCCACACACGTGCCGATCCGCTGGGGCCTCGGCAGCGGGTCGCCGACGATGCTCCGGGCCTGGAGCTCCAGCTCCCTCACCTCGCGGGCGAGGTCGCCGGCCGCCGGGTACTGCGCCACGATCCAGTCGAGTTCCTGCGCCAGCCATCGGCAGTCCGCGGCGAGGCTTCCAGGCGGCGGTGCCCCCCGGTGGGGCCAGCGCACGCGCCGCACGTCCACCCGCCACAGGCGCATCGTCTCGGCCGCGCGGATCCAGGTGATCGTGTCGATCACGTCCTCATTGACCGGCGAGCGCGGGCCGGCCGCGCTCTTCGTGGCGACGATCTCGCCCCAGCCGGACCGGCGAGGCACCAGGCACTCGCCGACCTCGGCGTACAGGGCGGGTAGTTCTTGCAGCCCCGCGGCCAGCTG
>NZ_JBHXAS010000268.1:0-1549 GCF_042727425.1 Peribacillus sp. NPDC060253 | reverse complement strand
ATCCGTGCCGCCGCCGGGGACACTTGCAATATGCAACTTACCTTTCAGCAGGCTGGCTACCGTCTCGTCACTGATCTGCCGGAGGAGATGCGGCCGTGGCGTGACCGGCCGACCAAGTGGGAGAACGTCTCCCCCGCAACCGGCACCTATCACCTCGACTCTGGCGGCGTGTACCTGTACTACCCGGACGCCGGCAGCGCCGGACTCGACCACCCCGTGGGTCAGGCGCAGTTCGGGCTGGGCTGCATCTCCAGCTACCGCGCGGAGACCGACCCGGCTCGCCGGGCGGTGTTCCTGGCGCGGGCGAAGACGCAGGCGGACCGGCTCATCGCCAAACGCCTTGAGGCCCGGGGCAGCTGGTGGTTCCCTTACGGGTTCGACTTCACGCACGCCGTGCACACCGGTGTCTCGTACACGGCGCCGTGGTATTCGGGGATGGCGCAGGGCGAGGTTCTCAGCCTGCTCGTGCAGCTGTCCCAGCTCGACGGGGTGTGCGGCGAGGACCGGGCCAGGTATCTCGCGGCGGCCGACGCAGCGTTCGCGTCCCTGCAGGTCGCGGACGACGGCTACCCGTGGGCCGTCAACGTCGACGACGCTGGCTACGTGTGGCTTCAGGAGTACCCGGGCAGCCAGCCGGGCGCCGGGGACTACACGTACAACGGCATGGTCTTCGCGATGTTCGGGCTGTGGGACTACTACGTCGCCACCGGCAGCCAGGACGCCGCAGCCCTGTACGACGGGTGCGCGACCACCATCGCCCGCTACTTTCCGCTGCTGCGGAACACCAAGTGGGCCTCGCACTACTGCCAGACGCACCGCATACCCGCGCCCGCCTACCACCAGCACCACATCAACCTGCTGCGGCAACTGCACTGGCAGACCGGCAGCGCCGACTTCGCCGACCACACGGACCGGCTCGTCGACGACTACCCGGCCAGCGTGACGGGCACGGTCCAGTTCGCGGCCGGCACGCACACCCTGTACCGGTACGACACGGCTGCGGACGGCTCCTGGGCGCAGTCCAAGGCGGACAAGATCCTGGAAACCAAGTCGGTGACGTTCAGCCGGGCGACGCAGGCCCCGGCGTCGATGCGGCGCCGGATCCAGAACCGGGGCATCTACTACCGGATCAGCGCTGGCGCATATGAGGGCTGGTGGGTGGGCGAGGCGTGGCCCAACTCGTACCTGCTCGGGCAGTACCTGACGACCCTGTACCGGCCCACCCGCACCGTGACGTTCCCAGGGGGCGGCACCTCGGTGGACACGTACAAGGTGGCGGCGGACGGCACGGCGACCATCAGGACGGTGTCCTTCGCGACCCCGTCGAACGCGCCGACGGACCGGCGGGCGATCGTCAACGGCAGGCCGTGCTTCCAGATCACAGCGGGCGGCCTGACCGGGTACTGGGTGGCGGCGACGTCGGTGACGGTCAACTCCTCGGGGCCGACCGGCTAAGGGCTGCGGTAACGACGAAGCGGCCCCGCCCTCCCGGAGGAGGACGGGGCCGTGGTGATGGGTACTGGCGGCGGTGCGGGTCGAGGCCCAACGC
>NZ_JBHXAS010000267.1:0-1556 GCF_042727425.1 Peribacillus sp. NPDC060253 | reverse complement strand
TCCTTAAGATCCACCAAAAAAAGCTCAGCCTGGTTGTATTGTTATCATCCATTATCGTCAAGGGGTTAATGGGTTAGACTCTATTTTTGAGTTTAAATTTTCGTAGTAGATGGTGGCGGCGAGGAGCGCCGCCATAGAAGTTTCTTATGGAACTAAAGGGGCAGGATAGTTCCATAAGGAAATGAGGACTAATGTGTAAATTTATACCATAAGATTGAAACTATATTGGACATATAACGTCAATAATATTAAACCTAAATCTGAAAGGAGAAATAATGAAAATACACTATTTTGTTGTTTTAGTTTTATCTTCAGTTTTATTGTTTGGTTGTTCTTCCAAGCAAAAGAATGACAATGTTGCGAAAGCAGAAGTACAAGATGGCCTAAAGGAACAAGGTATTAAATTAAATTCAAGTTCTAACATTATTTCACCTAACAGCAACTCAATACAAACACCAACATTCACAGTAAATGAAAAAGTAAACGATGTAATAATGGTATATGAAATAAGGGGTGAAAATCGGGAATTTGGTTTTTTCGATAAACCTTTGATAATGGATAAAGAAATTAAGTTGGAATGGCTTTTTTGGACAATGGATGAACAGCTTCCGTTAGGCGAGCTAAAGGTAAAAGCAGTTCAAAACGAAAGTGGTAAGAGTATAATATCAAAAGGAGAGATAGTAAAAAAAGAGACACCTTTAAAAGAATTACCTAAAGATTATACCCCAAAGCCAGTTAGTATTAATAAGAGTATTGAAGAAAATATAGAAAAAGATATAGAAATTAATTTAACTTTCCCTGCATCTATATCATCCACTTCAATTAAATTCAACGAGTCAGGTATTTGGGAATTGCAACTATTTTTAAATGATAAACCTTTAGGAAATATGAACGTTTATGTAACTAAAAAAAATGAAGCAAATATATATTACCTTGACAATTGAGGTTCCAATCTTTGATCCAATTAAAGGGTGCATTACTTTTATACGGGGCTGGAAACAGCTCTTTTTTTATGGAACTAACGGGGCAGGATAGTTGAACAAGGGCTATAATAAATCTGGGATATCATTAGGAGGCTTAGATATGAATGACTACGGATATTTTGGCAATGAAAATTTTACTGGTAACCACCTACATATAGACAATTACACAAATGAGTTTACTCCTTATATCGAGGCGATTGCTTGGGAAAGACAAGATAAAACAATGGATATATTTTTCGATGGTTTTGAAAATGACAAGGAATTTAAAGCGTTATTTGGAGGCAAGGAACATTATTATGATGACTTTATGGGGGTATTTTTAGGAAACGTTAAAACAGACGAAGAAGCCTATGAAGTGTTTCGTAATTGGGTCGATACGGTCCTATATCCATATAGAAATAGAACTAACACAATATAATCTTGTTGAACTACCAGTGGCTAACGGGCAAATTAGTAAGATTGTGAAGGATTGTACTTAAACTAACGGGTGCGTTCGTATTATAAGGTTAGCCAGTTTTTACTGGTTGACCTTTTTTTAATAGAATCTATTATATCAGTAGCCAGGGTAGGACG
>NZ_JBHXAS010000266.1:0-1580 GCF_042727425.1 Peribacillus sp. NPDC060253 | reverse complement strand
CGGTGAAGCCGTTCACGGTGACGAGGGGCGCCTGATCCCTGGCGAGCTTCAGCGCGGTGTCGAGGTCGAAGCGGTGAGCGTCCAGCCACTCGTCCTCGCGCTCGGAGGGGCGCATCTCGTACTCCCAAGTGCCGTCGGAGCCGAGGCACTGGGAGTGCCGCTTGACGGCCCACCGGCCATGGCCGCGGTATTCGACGGTGATCTCGAAGACGTGGGAGTCGATGCCGTCCTCGGGCAGGCAGTTCACGCTGTACTTGGAGGCCTGCACGATCGGCTCGCCGGGCTTCGGCAGCTCGGCTGGCGGCTGCTCGTCGGCCCACACGATCCGCGTCGCGCCGTTGTGCCCGTGGATGGCCACCGCGTCGCTCAGGCGGTCCCAGTGGACGGTTGACGGGCGGTCGCCTATCCAGCGCAGGGTTACGGTCCCATCGGGCCACAGGACGCCGTCGGCGATGTGGCCGGTGCCGGAGACGCCGCTCACGTCGTGGTCGCGTTGGAGACGAAAGAGACGGGGCTGGGTGGTCATGGTCTGTGTTCCTCCGTGGTGTGATGGGCGGGAGGCCGCCCCTGAATCCCGCAGGGGCGGCCGTTAGGCGTGGTCATCCGGAATGCGGCAGGGAGGCGCGCCAGGCCTCGACGACGGTCTTCGGGACGCGCCCGACCGGCGGGCAGTCGACACCGTTCGCTGCGGCCCAGGCGCGGACTTCGGCCGCGGGGTAGTCGACGGGCTTCCGCTTGGTCGGCTTCTTCTTCGGCGGCGCCAGCTCGGCCTCACGCGAACGGAGTTCGACGAGACGCTTCTCCAACTGCTCGGCCTCGGTCGTGATGGCGGTCAGCTCCTGGTCGGTGGCGTACCGCTTGCGGAGGCCTGCGAGGACAGCGCGGGCGCGGGCAGCCTGGTCCTGGACCTGGGGGTCGGGGTGTTCGTCGCCCCACTTGAGGAGCTGACCGACGGGGAGCGGCTGCGGTTCGCCGGCGGCGCGTGCCTTGAGGGGCAGGTCCGGGATGGAGGAGAGCTGCGGTACGGGCTGGGCCATGGGTGCGGGTCCCTTCTGGGCCTCGGGGAGGTGGAGGCGGTTCTGGCGGGCGGCTTCGGGGCCGCCCTGGGTGTCGATCTCGTCAAGCAGGCGGTGTAGGGCGGCGATGGTCACTTGTTAGCGAGCTCCAGCAGGACGTCGGCGTGACACGGTCGGCCGGGCGGGCACCAGCACATGAGGTCCCGGCCAGCCAGATCCCGCCGCATCACGTCGACCAGCTCCGGCCGCTCCGCGAGCCAGCGGCGGTACAGCTCGATCACCTGCTTCGGGGTGGCGTCCTGCACCAGGTGCCAGGTCACGGCGCCGTCGGGGTGGACGAAGGCGTGCCGCTGCCCCGACGCCTTGCCGAGGCGCCCTTCGTGCTCCCACTCGCTGCCGTCGAGCGCGGGCATACGAACCTGGGTGGAGTTGAGCGGGTAGGCGTTGCCCCAGCGGCTGCCGCGGCCGACGTAGACCGCGTCAGCGGGTGCGCGCCACCCCTTGGCGCGGCGGCGCTGGATCCGGCGGGGGGCGTCAAGGGTGATCTGCCGGTTCGTCATGCGT
>NZ_JBHXAS010000265.1:0-1642 GCF_042727425.1 Peribacillus sp. NPDC060253 | reverse complement strand
GCATATCCAACAGCGCGCTTACCCTATCCTTCTGCGTCCCCCCATCGTTCAAACGATGTATAGGTGGTACCGGAATATCAACCGGTTATCCATCGACTACGCCTGTCGGCCTCGCCTTAGGTCCCGACTTACCCTGGGCAGATCAGCTTGACCCAGGAACCCTTAGTCAATCGGCGCACACGTTTCTCACGTGTGTATCGCTACTCATGCCTGCATTCTCACTCGTGAACCGTCCACCACTCGCTTCCGCGGCGGCTTCACCCGGCACACGACGCTCCCCTACCCATCACAGCGGGCGTTGGCCCTAATGCTGCAATGACACGACTTCGGCGGTACGCTTGAGCCCCGCTACATTGTCGGCGCGGAATCACTTGACCAGTGAGCTATTACGCACTCTTTCAAGGGTGGCTGCTTCTAAGCCAACCTCCTGGTTGTCTCTGCGACTCCACATCCTTTCCCACTTAGCGTACGCTTAGGGGCCTTAGTCGATGCTCTGGGCTGTTTCCCTCTCGACCATGGAGCTTATCCCCCACAGTCTCACTGCCGCGCTCTCACTTACCGGCATTCGGAGTTTGGCTAAGGTCAGTAACCCGGTAGGGCCCATCGCCTATCCAGTGCTCTACCTCCGGCAAGAAACACACGACGCTGCACCTAAATGCATTTCGGGGAGAACCAGCTATCACGGAGTTTGATTGGCCTTTCACCCCTAACCACAGGTCATCCCCCAGGTTTTCAACCCTGGTGGGTTCGGTCCTCCACGACCTCTTACAGCCGCTTCAACCTGCCCATGGCTAGATCACTCCGCTTCGGGTCTAGAGCGTGCAACTCAATCGCCCTATTCGGACTCGCTTTCGCTACGGCTTCCCCACACGGGTTAACCTCGCTACACACCGCTAACTCGCAGGCTCATTCTTCAAAAGGCACGCAGTCACGACGCACCGAGCAAGCTCGATGCGCGACGCTCCCACGGCTTGTAGGCACACGGTTTCAGGTACTATTTCACTCCGCTCCCGCGGTACTTTTCACCATTCCCTCACGGTACTATCCGCTATCGGTCACCAGGGAATATTTAGGCTTAGCGGGTGGTCCCGCCAGATTCACACGGGATTTCTCGGGCCCCGTGCTACTTGGGTGTCTCTCAAACGAGCCGCTGACGTTTCGGCTACGGGGGTCTTACCCTCTACGCCGGACCTTTCGCATGTCCTTCGCCTACATCAACGGTTTCTGACTCGTCCCACGGCCGGCAGACCGTGAAAGAGAGATCCCACAACCCCGCATGCGCAACCCCTGCCGGGTATCACACGCATACGGTTTGGCCTCATCCAGTTTCGCTCGCCACTACTCCCGGAATCACGGTTGTTTTCTCTTCCTGCGGGTACTGAGATGTTTCACTTCCCCGCGTTCCCTCCACACTGCCTATGTGTTCAGCAGCGGGTGACAGCCCATGACGACTGCCGGGTTTCCCCATTCGGAAACCCCCGGATCAAAGCCTGGTTGACGGCTCCCCGGGGACTATCGTGGCCTCCCACGTCCTTCATCGGTTCCTGGTGCCAAGGCATCCACCGTGCGCCCTTTCTAACTTAACCGTTAAAAAAGATCTTACTGATGCTTTGAAAAAAATTAATTGCCTTCTATCTATTAT
>NZ_JBHXAS010000264.1:0-1696 GCF_042727425.1 Peribacillus sp. NPDC060253 | reverse complement strand
CAATATTAAATTGGTTCAAAAAGTAATTTTCTAAAAAAATAAAACCTTAGGTTGCAAACGCTTACTTAAGTTGTGGAGATTATCGGCTTTGCTTAGCTTATAATCACTTCGCATGAAAATCGAAATTTTTATAAAGGGGAAGATCGTTATGATACTAGAACACAATTCAACGTTATCAGAAAACACAAAAAAATCAGCTGAATTATTTGAAAAAGCTTGTGAAGTGATTCCAGGCGGTGTCACAGCAAATATTAAATACTTCGCTCCGCACCCACTAATGATGGAAAAAGGAAAAGGCAGTAAGTTATATGATGTGGATGGTAATGAATATATCGATTATCTATTATGTTATGGAGCTCTTATTTTAGGACATGGACACCAAAAAGTATTTGAGGCTGTGACAAAACAAATGTTGGAGTCTGGTACGACAATTTTTGGTACGCCCCATGAGATGGAAATCAAAATGGCAGAAAAATTAATAGAATTATATTCTGGTATAGAAATGGTTCGTTATACGAATTCCGGCCTAGAAGCAACACTTCTCGCAATTCGTACCGCGGTTGCTTATACGGGTAAACCGAAACTAGCAAAGTTTGAAGGGCATTATCATGGAGGGTATGATCAAGTATTGGTTAGTGTTAACCCTGATATGGATAAAGCAGGGGACCCAAAAGCTCCAAAATCAGTTGGAGAATCAAGAGGATTACCAGATTACTATATTGAAAATACTGTTGTTCTTCCATTCAATGATTTAGAATCTACCGAAAAGATTTTACGCGCACATGCACATGAATTAGCTGGCGTTATTTTAGAACCGATTCAAGGCGGATTTATACCTGCTGAACAAGAATTCATGGATGGTCTTCGTAAGCTTACGGAAGAACTTAATATTGTCCTAATTTTTGATGAAGTTAAGACTGGGTTCAGATTATCAATTGGAGGGGCACAAAAAATATATAATATTAAACCAGATATTACTGCGTTAGGAAAAGTTCTAGGTGGAGGATTCCCTGTCGGGGCTATTGGAGGGAAGAAGGAAATTATGATGATCACCTCAGCGAGAGGTGGACGTGATATTTTAACAGCTGGAGCGAAAAATACGGATAAACGTGATCCTCTATATCATAGTGGAACATACAATGGTCATCCAACCATACTGGCTGCTGGGTTAGCTACTATAGACGTGTTAGAAAAAGAAGGAACAATGGATGACTTGTTTGCCAAAACTCAATCCCTACGTAAGCAACTAGAAGATGTATATAAAAAACATGGCCTGAGCATGCAAACAGTCGGTATGGGCAGTATCTTCAATATCATCTTATCCGAAAATCCAATTAAAAATTATCGTGATATGGAAAAGGCAGATATGAAATTAAGAAAGGAAATAGATTATGAGTTATTAAAATTGGGGGTTTATACGAAGCCTCTAAATCGCTATTCGATGTCTGTAGTTCACACGGAAAATGATATTCTTCGAACGGTGGAAGCTCATGATGAAGCTATTAAACGAGTCCTGAAATGATTCACGGTGAATGAAATATAGATATAAAAAGGACCGGTTAAGGTGATCTTACCATTAATCCGGTCTTTTTTTTATATAATAAAATACGTACAGATTAGCTTGACAATAAAGGATGAATAAAACTATTGTTTAATTATAACCATATAAAATTGGGATAGGTATACTCCTGAAAAT
>NZ_JBHXAS010000263.1:0-1728 GCF_042727425.1 Peribacillus sp. NPDC060253 | reverse complement strand
GCATTAATAAAAAATAAATTAATATAACTAATCACCGTACATGCAATCAATGTTACGATATACGGATCATTATTTGGATTTGTCATAAAAATGATGGTAAAAAGAAACACACCAAAGTTTAGGAAAAAAGCAAAAAATGAACGTGCTCCATTTTTTCCACCAATCAAGATCATCAATATTAATAATATGAACGCTAGCAACACTAATACATTCATGTTCTTTCCCTCTTTCGATTAATGAAAAAAATAGAAATATATAGACCTATCGGAATAGTTAACACGATTCCAATACCACCAGCTATGGCACGGGCCAATTCCAATGTAAGGTTCATGGAAAGGGTAAATCCTAATGCAGAAGAATTTTTTAAATACAAAATAATCGTAGGTATGGAGCCACTTATATAGGCAAAAAACAAAATATTTGTCATGGTTCCCATGATGTCTTTTCCAATCTCTAATCCTGAAGTTTTAAGTGCTTTTACTGATATGTGGTTATTCTTTTCATACAACCCAAAAATCGAAGAAGACATGGTAATGGCTATATCCATTACGGCTCCTAAAGATCCGATAAATAACCCTGCCATAAACACCATTTTATAAGGACGAGTGAGAAATTGCATTTCTTCATATCGAAGGCCATTTCCGGAAGTTAACCACATAACAAGATAAATAATGAACAGTGATAAAAAAGTCCCTAACAGTGTCGCAATAATAGCTGCATATGTTTTTTCATTAAAACCGTTAACGAGTAAAAGGGAAAGGACCGTAAATAGAATGATACTTATACTGCATATCAATACCAAACTAATGTCTGATGTATTCAAATAAAAATCTAATGCATATGACAACAATATGGCATTGACTGCCAAACTTATAATTGAAAACAGTCCTTGCTTTTTTCCAACGATTAGTAATGTCAAGATAAAAATCCATGCTACAATCAACACAAATTTATCACGCTTTACGTCTTTTATGGTTCCAGTTAACTCTGAATTTTCTTTTGTCTTCGTATCAATCGAAACAAATAAATCATTTCCAACTCGATATTCTTGATCATAAGCTCCGGATAAGGAATATTCATTCTTTAAATGAATAAGTTTTCCCTTTTCTTCTCCATTTTGTAATTCGGCTATTATACTCTGGGTAAATAGACGATCTTCATTTTGATACATATCATTCAATTCAGTTGTATTTTCCAGATTTGTTTTGATGACTTTGGCTATAGGAAGTTCATAGAATGAATAATTGTGATTAACAAAGAAAACAGAGGCGACAAAACAAAGTGCTATGATGGCGTACAAAGAAACATGCTTGTAACCCATTTTTTTAAATTTATTTACGATAACATTCAAATTAAAACCTCCAAATATCGGGTGGGCAAAAAAGGCAGGATGGAGCCAGAATTGACTGACCTCCGCCCTGCCTTACTAGTATTTGATTTTTTTATCTTATCATGAATAAATTTAATTTGCGAAATAAAAAAATCCAATTGGTAACCAAGGGATTTTTCTATTGGGTTTTGAAAGTATGATTATTGTAAGAATCGTACATTAAGTAAGGAGTTGACTTAACAACTCCTTTAAGAACAAAATTTATTTATTAGGCACTAATAATACTGGTTTTATTTTTAAAGTATGGAGTTAGTATAGTTTCATGGACACATTTTAGTTAAGTCCTTACAATGATTTTTGAGAGGATGTGTCCGTCTTGGAACGTAAGAATACAGGGA
>NZ_JBHXAS010000262.1:0-1819 GCF_042727425.1 Peribacillus sp. NPDC060253 | reverse complement strand
CTGCTGACGGGCAACCAGCGTCGTCGGCAGATGGATGCAGTCACACCGCGGATGCCGCTGGAAGCCCTTGTTCCAGCCGTACTCAGCGCCCGCCAGGATGATGCAGCGTGAGCACGCCGGAGGCTGCACCACTCGCACATAGCCCTGAATCGTCCGACGGCCCGCCATCGCCACACCGGTCGCGCCACGGCCCGCGTCAGCGACCTGCGTCGCGGTGATCCGCAGCGCGCTCGCCAGCGACCCGCGAAACGCGTCCTCCATCGACTGCCCGGCCGCCAGCCGCACCCGCCAGTCGATGACCGGCTGATACAGCAGCGAAACGAGCGGCCGCCCATCGGAGGCGATCCCCGCGAACGCGCCCGGGCGGACACGGCCGGCGGCCTCCGGGTCGGCGTGCTCGGCGGCCAGGACGGCGTCCAGGTACGGGTCCGCCAGCCGCGCCGCCTGGAGCTGCGCATCGGCCACGGCGCCCACCAGGAGCGGCGCCAGCTGCTCCCACGAGCCGCCGATATCCGACCGGCTGATCTGCCGCCACACCGCCTGTACGCGGTTGACGGCCTGTCGGACGATGACCTGCTGCCGCCGGTACTGCTCCAGCGCGATCGCGCGCAGCGCTGCGTCGACCACGGCCTACGCTCCCGGCTGCGGGACGCCGTCCCCCGGCTTCGGCCCGTACCCGGCGGCCAAGTCGCCGCCGAGGGCCCGCTGGAGAGCGTCGCCGTCCATCTGCCGCATCCGCTCCCGCTGCACCGCCGTGTAACCGAGGTCCTCGCGGCCCTGCTCGATGGGCAAGAGGCCCACCTGCACCAGCTTCGTGACCGCGTCCGCCTTCTGCGCGAACGTCGGCGTCGACGGATCCCGCCACAGCGTCTCCAGACGCGTCGCCCGCGGGTCCCATTCGCCGTCCCGGATCCGCAGGATCAGCTGGTTCATCCGCTCGTAAGAGCCGGAGAAGCAGCGCTGCCGCCGCTCGGCACGCTTCACCAGCCGCGTCTCAGCGCTGCGGATCGCGTCGGCGCTGGGCGGATTGTTCGTGTCCAAACCCAAAAAGTGGGCGGGCTGCCCGGACAGCGCAGCCACCAGGCGGGCGAGCAGCTCGATGGTGCTGTGGAAGTTGGACAGATTCGCCTCGGGGAACTGGATCACGTCGGCGCCGTCCTCGCCCCCCTTCCCCTTCGTCGTCGCCCAGATGCGGCCGGCCAGCCGGGACCACACCGACACCTTTTTGCCATCCGCGTCGACGAAATCGTTCTCGTCGACGCCGAACGCGACCCTTCTGGGCATCGCGTGGTACTCGGCGGACACCATCATGTCCGTGGCCACCTTGCAGGCCGCGTCCGAGATCGGGATGACGTCCGCCAGCTCGGAGACACCGCCTGGCTTCAGGGTGCGCGGCCGGTTGACCAGCGGCACCACGGGCGGCACCTCCAGGCCGTGCTCGTCCCGGTCAACCTCCTTCCAAGAGGTCGCCGTCGTCTGCTCGTAGTAGTGCGTCACCCCAGGGATGTAGAGAGCCGCGTACCGGTCCGTGATGGCGTCCGTGAGCGGGTCCTGCTCATGCCAGCGTTTCAGCGCCGCCCGGACAGCGCGCGTGCGCGGGTCCCAGTCGACCTGCATCTGCAGAGGTGACTCGACCGTCACCAGCGGCGTGGCAGCGTCCTGCTCGTTCGTGCCGGCCACGAGGAACGAGCGGCGCATCGCGAGGGCGTCGATGTGCCCCATCTGCGACTGCTCGTCCATGCCGTTCGCCTGCCAGATCGCCCACAGATCGTCGGCCGTCTGTTTGTTGTCCGCGTACCGGAACCCCTCGACGTCCAGG
>NZ_JBHXAS010000261.1:0-1959 GCF_042727425.1 Peribacillus sp. NPDC060253 | reverse complement strand
ACCTTCATAAGGTATATGTTCGACCGTTATCGTTATTTCTTTTCCATCTTTATCTTTACCGATTCTTTTATAAGTGAATTTATTTTCATTAAGCTCTGTAAGTTCAAGAACTGCACCATACTTATTTTCCCCTTGTGAAACATGAGCTCTTATCTTATTTCCATGAACAATATCGTAAAAGCCGTAATCACCGCGGCTTTCACCAGTTTTAGCATCAAAAAATTCATACTTATTCGTTTTATCATCATATTTTGCTAGACCTAGATAATTCGAGTTATAGCTTGATACATCATTGCCATTTTCATCCAACGCCACTGTTCCTTGCCATGGGGTGCTAGATAGAATTTTGTCCCCATCAACGTCTGTATCTACTTCTCCTGTGAAAGATTCCAAGGTTTTATCTGGATCAGTAAAGGAAAGTTCTGTTTCATTATAAGGAATATGTTCAACAAACACCTCTACGTCGTTACCCTTTGCATCTTTACCCATTCTTTTATAGGTAAACATATCCTTATTTAGTTTCGTTATTTCAACAACGGCTTGGTAACCCATTGATTCTGAAATTAACACTCGAATCTTATCATTAGTGATAAAAAATGTTCCTTTATCACCACGACTTTTTTTTGTGTTTTGATCAAAAAATTCATATCTAGATGTTTCTTCGTCATATTTTGCAAGACCAATGAAGTTTGCATTTTCCTTTGTTAAGTCATTATTATTCTTATCATAAACTTTTGTACCTTGCCAATTCGTGCCACTAAGAATTTCAGTCAATTCCTGTCCTGCAGTTAACTTATTTTCTTTTTTATTCTCTTTAGCAGTTTGTTCATGCTTCTGTGAACTATGATTGTCTTGTGCGTTTGTGTTACATCCTGTTATGACCAATGTTAACCCGAGTAGTATAGATGATGAAACTTTTGCTCTTTTATTCATTTTGTCTGCTCCTCATTATATAGTGTGGTTGTAGATATTCAGTCCTGCAAATTTTTTTTTATGGTCTATGATCTGATTATTTTGCTCCTGCTGTTAGTAAAATTTGTTCAATCTCTTTAAATCCTTTTTCGCGTGCATGTTGTAAAGGGCTCGCATTATTATTATCAGGAATGTTGACATCTGCCCCATGATCTATTAACAATTGCACGGTTTGCTGCTGTTTTCCATCACCATCATTCAATATGATAGCTTCCAGTAAAGCTGTCCAACCGAGATCATTAACATGATTAACATCAATATCAGTATTCGTAACCAGTTCTTTAATAACATCAACATATCCATGTTCTGAAGCAGGGATTAAAGCTGTTCCTCCATACCGATTGGTTATTGACGGGTCGGCACCTGCTTCAATCGTAAGGTTTAGTATATCTACATAACCTTCTGCCCCGGCATACAAGAAGGGGTTATGTTTCATGTCATCTTGAATGTTGACATCTGCACCCGCTTCAATTAGGATTTTTGCCGACTTTACATCATTGTTATAAGTCGCAATCATAGTGGCGGTTCGCCCGTTTGAGTCCTGTGTATTAATATCCACACCTTGCTCAATCAACCTGCTTATCGTTTCCGTTTCTTTACGTTCTACAGCTTGAATCAGTTGTTCATTCATACCCTTTCCTGCCTCCTTTTCTTGTATTTTTAGTTCTCTTTCGTTATCTAAGACACAGCCTTGAAGGATGAAAAGGCATCCACTGACAATGGTTAGCCGTCTCCACATGAACACACCTTCCTTTCCAATGCAACATTAGTGCCGATACCCCGAGTACATCAACAGCACCAAAAGAATTTTTAGTTGTTATGACGTGTCAATAAAGTGGCTTGTTCAAAAGGGTTTTGAGGTTCTAATGAGGATTTTTTACTCCCTTTCAATTTTTGGTCAGGCTTTGTTATTCCGTCTTCATTATGTTAGTACTTAACCTTAAACTCCATCTAAACAATTTCTTAAAAAAAGATTAACTTATTAAT
>NZ_JBHXAS010000260.1:0-1982 GCF_042727425.1 Peribacillus sp. NPDC060253 | reverse complement strand
TTACTATACATCTATTTTATAAAAATAGTATTAAATTAAGTATCTTTAATCTCTTGCTCGTTCTACCAATTGTAGCAATTCACCATTAGGTCCATAGAATAAAATCATACGTCCACCTTCTAGTGTTGGTTGTTGTTGTGGGGATGAAAATTTAACTCCTTTTTTCTGGTAATGGTTAATTGCTATATTAATATCTTCTACTGTAAAAGCAAGGTGGTTAACAATTCCACTTTTGTTATACTTACCAATAGATTCAATGTCTTGGATTAGTTCAATTTCTATACTAGGCTGTTCTTCCAAGTACAAAAATGCCATCTCTCTTGTTTTTGAATATCCTCGAAGGCGAACTTTAAATCCAAACAAATCTGAGTAGTATTTAATAGTACCTCACTTAGTAAAAAGGAATAGAGAAAACCGTGATGATACTCAGTCGAAAAGAAAGATTCCGTGGTCATCCGCTGATATGGTGAAAGATGTTCCCACGCCTTTGTCAGGAACACTTCAAAATCATTATATTTTCCTATTATATGAAGTTCAGAGGTGAATTCTCATTAGTTTTATTCAATGCGTATTTACGCTAGATCTGATTTCATGCAGTATAAGGACCGATGCATAAGTTTATTTTTATGAAAAATTTTAATTGATGTGTATTTTTACGTATTATTATGTAGTTCATAATATAAATTAAACCTATGTTTTTATTAGAATAAACTTGAAAGCGAAATGAAGATTGATTCACAACCAGGGGCAGGCACTTTGGTGTTTATAAAAGTTCCCTATCATTTACAAACTTTAGAGAAAAAGAATAGGCATTTAAATAAATTAGGAGGAAGAAACCGTTGAAGACTAGTATCACCATTATCGATGACCATCAGCTTTTCCGTGAAGGCGTTAAGCGTATATTAGATTTTGAATCCTCCTTTGATGTTGTTGCCGAAGGCGATGACGGAAGCGAGGCTATGGATCTTGTTAAAACACACAAACCAGATGTTGTTATCATGGATATCAACATGCCGAATATGAACGGTGTCGAAGCGACTAAAATGCTTGTAAACCGTTACCCTGAAACGAAAGTCATCATTTTATCGATTCATGATGATGAAAACTATGTACAGCATGCATTGAAAACAGGAGCACAAGGTTATCTCTTGAAAGAAATGGATGCAGATGAGTTAATTGATGCTGTTCGTGTAGTCGTAGAAGGTGGCTCATACCTTCATCCAAAGGTGACCCATAATCTAGTCAAAGAATATCGCCGTTTAGCTGCTGAAGAGGGGGCTGATCGTGATTCAGTGCATGCTGTAGAGATCAGAAGACCGCGTCACCTATTGACTCGACGCGAGTGTGAAGTTCTTCAACTTTTAGCAGACGGAAAAAGCAACCGTGCCATCGGCGAAACTTTAGACATCAGTGAAAAAACAGTAAAAAACCATGTGAGTAACATTCTTCAAAAAATGAATGTAAACGACCGTACACAAGCTGTTGTTCTAGCTATTAAAAAAAGCTGGGTAAAAGTGAAATAATTTACCTTATGATAAGTCCGGCTCTTCAGTTTTCGCAATGATTGCTGAAGAGCTGGACTTTTTCATAAAACGAGCCTTAGAAGCAATTCTAAATGCTCGTTTTTTTTGAGGTTATATTGTTGTTTTGAAAAAATTGGACTTTTTCACTGTTTTTATGGAGTCCTTCACTTGTTTTAAACATGGAAATCTACTATTCTGAACTGTGTCCTTCCTTCTTCTCTTTCCTTCCCTTCCCTAATTAGTGGAAAGCAGGTTTATCTCTAGGTTGGAACTCCCTGAGTTTAAAATTTCTAAAATGGAGGTTATATAGCATTGTTGCTACTGTTCGTAAAAGTACACTTTTACGAACGGTTTTTATAGAATAAGATTAAAAAATAAGAAATGAGTAAAAAAATGGATGTTCGAATGATCGCAGGCTAAAAATAACAACATTTAAGATAAAAGTAGTATAAACAATAA
>NZ_JBHXAS010000259.1:0-1987 GCF_042727425.1 Peribacillus sp. NPDC060253 | reverse complement strand
TTCCTGGTCTGCGCTTCCTTCTTCTGCGCTTCCTTGTACGCCTTCGACCCGGCCGCGGCCTTCTTCTGGGCCTCGGCGAGGTCAGCCCACGCCTTGCGCAGCGCTTCCAAGGCCTTGTCGTACCGGCCCTTGGCGTCCGACGGCCCACCGAGGACAGGCTGACCGGTCGGCGTGTACGTGAAGCCGGGGATGCCACCGGAGGCGAACCACTGGACCGAGCCGCCCAGCCTCTTCACCGTCTCAGCGGCGATCTGCCGGGACCGAGGACGCTTGGAACGGGCGAGCGGGATGTACGCCTCGCCGCCAGTCTCCGGTTCCGCCCACATCCGCCACTCGCCCGGCCGGGCGATCTGCGCGATGTGGTTCTCGGCGCCGCCAGCGAAGAACGCGAGACCGCCGCGGGCGTACTTGGAGACGCCGCCCTCGCCCGTGGAGGGGCGACCGGACGTGTTCTTGCTGGCGATCTCCTGCCGGTACGTGGTGATCGTGACGGACTTGTCGTGCAGTGCCTCGATGGCCCGGCGCAGGGCGTCCACGGCGGCCTTCTGGCTGCCGGTCGGGACGGTGATCTCGACCTTCTTGCCCTTGGTGTGCTTGATCTTGAAGCCGAGGTCTTCGAGCTGCTTCTGACCTTCCTTGGTCAGAGCGTCGACCGTGATCTTCTTGCTCTTGGTCTCGGCCAGCTTCTTCTTGACCGTCTCCAGGTCCTTGGCCGCCGCCTCAGTCTTGGCGTCGACCTTCGTCTCCACCTTGCCGGGCAGCTTCAGGTACGCCGCGGTGAGCTTGTCGATGGCGTCCGAGCTGAAGCCAGCGGCAGCCATCTGCTTCCTGAGCAGGCTGATGTCCTTCTCCAGGACCTTCTGCCCGGCCGCCTGGCTGTTCTTCTGCTCGGCGACAGCCTGGGCGTGCTCCTGCGCGGCCTTGGCCGCGTCGAGGAATGCGCCCTTTACCTTCCGGCCCTTCTCGCTGGTGACGTCCAGCGACTTGCCGTTCTCCTTGACCGTCTTGGTCAGGTCGGCCAGCGACTGCCGGAAGGAGATCTCACGCTCGGCCGTGGAGATCGCCGTGCCGTTCAGCTTGTTGAGGGCGTCGCTCAGCTTCTCCGCCTCGCTGCGCTGGTCCGCCATCTCGTCAGCCGACATACCGAGCTGCTTCGCCAACTCGGCCTGCGAGTCGGCCGACAGCTTGGTCTGCGTGTCGGTCGCAGTCAGGGCGTCCGCGTAGCCGGGCAGCAGAGTGCGCAGCTTCTCCGTGCTCGTGCCCTGCGCCTCAGCCTCCTTGGCCAGACGGTTGAAGGCCTGCGCCGCCACGTCCGGCGCACCACCGTCGACGAGACTCCGCAGGGCCTCGTCGACGGCGTGCAGCTTGTCGCGGGCATCGTCCAGGCCGGCAGAGTCCGACCCGAGGTGGGTGATCGTGTAGAGGCTGTCGCCGATCCGGTTGAGGGCGCTCGGGTGGGCGATGCGTGCGACGGCCTCGCCGAACCCGTCCAGGTCCTGCCCGAACGTCTTGACCAGCTCGCCCGCTGCCTTCCCCGTCTTGGCGAAGTTCAGCAGGGCGTTACCCATGGCCGTGATGTTGGGCGGGGCGTCCCGGAACTGGGCCTCCAGCTTCTCGACGCCCCAGGAGATGGCGGCCAGGCCAGCGACCACAACGCTCAGCCGTCCGAGGCCCATCATGAGCGCCCGGGTCCGGGCTGCGGTGATGCCCAACTCAGTCAGCGCGGTGCGGGTGGCAGCGATCCGCGGCAGCAGCAGCAGGAACCCGGCGACGGCGAGGCCTGCGGCACCGCCGATGCCTGTCATCAGGGTCACGGTGTGCTGGAGCTCGGGCGGCAGGTCGTTGTAGGCGGCCACCAGCCGAGTAACCCACTGGGTCATCGTGCGCAGCGCACCGTTCGCGGCGCTGCCGCCCTCGATGAGCGCGACCTCGATCGCGGCGCGCAGCATCTCCAGGTCGCCCGAGAGGTTGTCGACCTGAGTAGCGG
>NZ_JBHXAS010000258.1:0-2005 GCF_042727425.1 Peribacillus sp. NPDC060253 | reverse complement strand
ATAATAACTTTTTCAAATTCCTCCCCCTTGACTCCATGCAGCGTTCTAAGCCCAGTATTTTCAAATATCTGAGAATATAGCAATAAAAATTCTTTTAGCTCAAAGTTTAAATTTTTCATTAATATTGTCAGGTGTTCCAATTTGCGAACACTTTTTAATAAATAAAAAACATGGTCATAAAGTAACCATGTTTTCTTTTTACTCATATAGCGGTGTCTACACTAAGAGTTATTTATTGATAAATTCTTTGTTAATTTTTTCAGCCTCAGCCATGTATTCTGTTTTAATCCCGCTCTTAACTCCCCACCAATAGAAGCCAAGTGCTAAGCATGTGATGATCACCATATCCCAGCCAAATGTAAGAATATTTTTTCCGCCGAACTTCTCACTTCCAATATAAGAAATGAAAATCATACAACCTAAGTAAAGAAGCATCCAAACACCTGATAAAAATTGTTTTTTGAATCCATTCCACTTATTTTTCGCTTGATAATAAAAGTAAATAGGTAGTCCAATAGCAATGATGAAAACGACTTCTCCTGTTAATGGCCAACGCGCCCAGTATAAAGTAAGCGATGCGAAAACAAATCCACAAGGTGCAATAATAGAAGCGCCTTTTAAGTGAAATGGACGATTAAAATGAGAAGCTGTACGTCTTAATGTTGTCAATGCAACTGGCCCCATGATGTACGAGATAAGTGTAGCAACTGAAATCACTTCAGCAAGTACGCCCCATCCACGGAATAAAAATAAAAAGATAAAACATACGCCTAAGTTTAATAACATCGCTGGACGAGGAACACCATAAAGTGGATGTAATGTACCAAAGATATTCGGTAAGTACCCATTTTTCTGCATTCCATAAAGCATACGCGAAGTTGTAGCTGTATAAGTAGCTCCTGTACCAGACGGTGAAACAAACGCATCTACATACAATACAATCGCTAACCAGTTAAGACTAAGAGCAATTGCCAAATCAGCAAAAGGTGAATTGAAATTCAGATGACTCCATCCGTTCAGGATCATAGACGGATCAACTGCACCGATAAACACAACTTGTAAAATAACGTATATAAAACCTGCAATTAGAATAGACCCAATAACAGCAATAGGTATAGACTTATTCGGCGACTTCGCTTCTCCTGCCATATTAACGGGACTTTGAAATCCATTAAACGCAAACACGATACCAGAAGTAGCTACTGCTGTTAAAACGCTTGCCCAACCATATGGTGCGATACCTTGAGAACTTGTAAAGTTTTCACCATGAAATCCAGCAAAAAATAACGATCCTGCCATTACACCTGGAACAATTAATTTAAAAATAGTAATAAATGAATTTGCCTTAGCAAAAAGGTTAACTGTCCAATAGTTGACGAAGAAATAGAACAATAGTAGTAAAGAAGCTATGAATAATCCTTTGGTCGTTAAGATATTATTATCAACTAAAGAATGAGACCATCTGGCCCATTCCCAAGGCCACGTACTCATATATTGTACGGAAGCAATGGCCTCAACGGTAATAGTCGAAGCGATAGATATCCAGTTTGCCCACGCAGCTATAAATCCAATAAAAGAGCCATGCGAATATTGAGGATACTTAACCATTCCTCCAGCTTCAGGAAACATTGCCCCAAGCTCTGCGTAAGATAATGCAATAAATAAAATTACAACCATACCGATAATCCAAGAAAAAATAGCTGCTGGTCCAGCAATCTGTGCAGCTTTCCACGCTCCGAACAACCAACCAGAGCCGATAATAGAACCAATACCTGTCATAGTTAAAGCAAAAGTCCCCATTTTTCTATGCATATTACTCATCTCTACCTACACCTCTTCCTAGGAAAATAAAAAACACTTGATCTATAGATCAAGTGTTTGCCCAGGCGCGCGGCTTATACTCTATATGCTCCCCCATGGTACTCCATGTTGCGCCAGTTACATATAGGAAAATAGCTTTTTTTTTAGTATATAGGATTATTTTAAATTTCACAATACTTAAAAA
>NZ_JBHXAS010000257.1:0-2021 GCF_042727425.1 Peribacillus sp. NPDC060253 | reverse complement strand
CAGACTTAAACTGAACCGCCGTATACCGAACGGTACGTACGGTGGTGTGAGAGGTCGGAGGCTAGGCGCCTCCTCCTACTCGATTTATGGCACTAACGGGGCAGGTTAGTTAAGGAAGAACTTAGATTATTCTAGAGATTGAAGAGGAATTTTTGTTTAAATTAAAGGATGAAGAATTCGAAAGGATATCTAAGCTAATGATGAAAACAATTCTTATATATTTCGCAGGATTATTAGTTTATCTTATATTGATAGCTAATTATGAATCTCGATTTGATAATCCATCTGCCATAATCTCTACTTTAATTTTTATATTTTCAATTTTTGTCATTGATATTTTAAAAAGAATATTTATCAAAAAAAAATAAAAGACTTACTTCACTATCAGGAGCTGATCAGCAGCTCCTTTTCTTATGCAACTATCGGGGCAGGTTAGTTCTAGAAGGAAAATCTTGTTTTATATAGAAATTAGGTATATATCTACATAGTAAAGAAAAGAATTGGAGTGAATTAGTTTGGAGCTGACACACACACGATTATTAGTAAATAATTATAAAGAATGTTTTTTGTTTTATAGAAATGTTTTAGGTTTTGAGGTTACTTGGGGAAATGAAGATTCTTTATATGCTGAATTTAAATTTAGTGGTTGTATTTTAGGATTGTTTGAGAGGAAACAAATGCTTGAAGCAATAGGTGCTGAGAGTGTCTCTTATACTCATAATACTGATAAAATTGCTTTAATTTTCAAGGTCGATAATGTTGAAGAGAAATATAAGGAATTAAAAGAAAAGGTTGAATTCATAACAAAGCCTTCTGCACAAGAAGGCTGGGGAATTAAAGTAGCTCATTTTAGAGATCCTGAGGGTTCACTAATTGAAATCTATGAGAGTATTGAATAAATTTTATAACTGTTCGATGCCTTAACAAGGCATCGTCTTTTTAACGGATTAGAGGAAGT
Organism: Peribacillus sp. NPDC060253; assembly: GCF_042727425.1. Taxonomy (NCBI): domain Bacteria; kingdom Bacillati; phylum Bacillota; class Bacilli; order Caryophanales; family Bacillaceae; genus Peribacillus; species Peribacillus sp. NPDC060253. The sequence goes on along the minus strand of NZ_JBHXAS010000257.1, from coordinate 1,063 downwards.
TTGTAAAGTATATCACTTAAACTAACGGGTGCTTTAGCAAAAAATGGACAGTAAAATAAATGAGCTTAGGGATACAGTTCCAAGCTCTATTTTTATGTAAAACCATTGATGAATATTTGTAATTCTCTATTAGAAATATTGAGTAATTTTAAAAAGCGATGTTTCTAAGTCTTAATGTATCTGCGGTTTCCCAAGTTCCGAGAACACTTGATAAAATAAGCATCAGCTTTTTCTTGCTTCAGTCACTTTCCATTTTCCTAATGTCAAGGAACTGAAACCACACTAAATAGAGCTGTAAATACTTCGTAGAAACGCATTAAAGTGACTAATCCATTTCTTTAATTAGGAATGGTAATTATTAGTATTGTTAAGATGATAGATACCTTTCTTGACATATTCTTGCTTACTGCCATTTATGATAATGTGTTCCAAATCGTTTTTAGCCGAATAAGATTTATATGAATTATGAGCATCAGAAATAAGCACCGTATCACTTTGGAAATGGGATGTAAGGGTTGTATCGATTTGTTCTGTTAGAATTCTGCCTGAACCGACACGCTTTGAAAGGGTTGTTTTGTTTCTTGCTACCAATACACAGACTTGTTCATTGGAGATACCTCTTTTTGACGCTGAACCACCACGTTTTCTTGATTTGCGAGTTGGGATAGTATTTCGGCCTTTATGACTCTCTAAGAAATAGGTTTCATCCACTTCTACTATTCCTTCAAATGTACCTATACTTTCTTTCGCAAGAGCAGACAACACTTTATGTCTCCAATAAAACGCAGTTACGTGAGTGATACCAACTATTTCCCCTGTTTTACGAAGAGATAGCCCCTTCAACATACATTCAATAAATGAAACCCATTTGTCTGCCTTTTTGGAACGATAGATAGGAGAATTAGGTAAATCATTACTTAATTTAAGATAATCTTTACACTTATAACGTTGGCGACCTTCTCTTTTGCCGTAACGAACAACCAACATACTTCCGCAATGACGACAATGAAATCCGTGAGAAAACTTCATTAAAAGGATATTTTTATAACAATAATAATATAAT
>NZ_JBHXAS010000256.1:0-2051 GCF_042727425.1 Peribacillus sp. NPDC060253 | reverse complement strand
AGGGATACTCTTCGTTATTAGCGTATAACATCTTATAATTACGAAACAGAATGCTATTTAAATAAAATTAAATTATGTGATTTTTCCAAAAATTTAGACTTTATAAGAGGAAAGAGCTGCCCTGAAAAACAGGACAGCTCTTTCCTCTTACTTACAGATGGCTGAGGGCCCATTCCAGATGATCAATGAAAGGGTTGCGATTATGCTTATATTTATTATAAATGATTTCATTTCGAGTACGTTCAAAAGTATCTACTGGGTCCTGTTCGTTCCATACCAGCAGGCCCGCCAACTTTCCATGATAAGGATTGGTGCAGCTGTTCACTTGATTATTTAGTTCTAAATCAATTTCACCACTTTCACCGTAACGAACGGCCATATAAAACAGCATTCGGATAATTTCACTGTTCATTCAATTCAAGAACCTACGCTAACTCCCTCTACGTTCGAACTGAAAATTTTCATTTTTATCATGATCAAAATGAAAGCTAGCAATGCAAACACAATTCCGCTCCAGATGAGTTGATGTATTCCCAAGTGAGAAATAAACCAACCACCAATAGACGCCCCTAAAGTAATTCCAAGATTTGAAAATGAGACAAACAAGCTGTTGCCGAATTCAGGTGCTTCGTTCGCTTCAGTTGTCAACCATGTTTGACTGACAATTAGACCACCAGAATGCACTATTCCCCAAATGAAAACCATTAGAATCATCGGAATTAAATAGGAGCCCAAATAATAAGCGAATAAATAAATTACTATATATAGAAGGGGGAACATTATAACGGTCTTAGTTATGCTTTTTTGCAAAAATCCACCAAACAAAAAATTCCCAAAAATCATGATTAGACCAAACGCCATCAACATTACACTAATCAAAGACCCATTCATATGTGTTAATTGTCCAAGATATTCGGCAAAGTAGCTGTATACAGAGAACATTGCTGCAAAGATAAACATAACGGCTGCGATGTTTAACCATAATCCCGGTTTACGTAATATACCAAGCTGCTTTCCATAAGACATTTTTTCCTTATTAGGCATGGAAGGAAGCCACAATAATATTCCTACAAAAGCAATCGCATTTACAACAGCTCCAAATAGGAAAGCAGTTTCTAACGAAAACTTTTCCGCGAAATAAGAAGTTAAAGGTACACCAAATGCAAATCCGAAAGTAATTCCGGCAAAAACCTTTGTAACTGCTTGCTTACTTTTTTCCGGAGGAACAAGTTTGGCTGCAGTCACAAGGGCTATCGAAAAAAAGACAGGATGAAAAATAGCGGGTAGTATACGGAAAGCTAGCATGATATCAAATTTCGTTGTATATGCATAAATAATATTTGAAATCGTGAACATAAATACTGAGGTTAGTAGAATTACTTTACGATTAATTCCAGAAGCGAGTAAGGTCAAGAATGGACCTGAAATGGCAACAATTAAAGCAAATATACTTACAAGTAATCCTGCTTGTGAAGTTGTTATATTAAATTTTTGAGTTATTTGGGGTAGGACTCCCACAATACCCATTTCAGTTGTAATAATGCCGAATACGCCTAAAGCCAACATAATAATAAGCAAAGGGTTAACTTTTTTCATTAATATAAATCTCCATTCCTATTGTTTATTTCTTAATTTATATACAGATTAAAATCATTTATAAAATTACATATCTGTATATCTAGATATGTAAAAACAAAAAAAGAATGACCTCCTTACGTTTATTTTATAGTTCTTTTTGAATGTACTCGGAAAATTCATGTATTGTTTTTTCATTCCGACGATAATAAGTCCACTTTCCGATTCGCTCAGATTCCAATAGACCAGCTTTTTGCATGGTTAACAAATAACTAGAGATGACAGATTGTGCAAGCCCCGATTTAACCTGAATATCTCCCACACATACACCAACTTGAATATTTAGACCTTGTTGAAAATAAGGCTTTTCATTAAAGAACTTCTCTGGATTTTTTAGCCAAAGCAAAATTTGACGACGTGTATCGTTTGACAAAGCTTTATAGATTAATGTAGGTTCCATATAAATTATTATATCT
>NZ_JBHXAS010000255.1:0-2132 GCF_042727425.1 Peribacillus sp. NPDC060253 | reverse complement strand
GCATATCCAACAGCGCGCTTACCCTATCCTTCTGCGTCCCCCCATCGTTCAAACGATGTATAGGTGGTACAGGAATATCAACCTGTTGTCCATCGCCTACGCCTTTCGGCCTCGGCTTAGGTCCCGACTAACCCTGAGCGGACGAGCCTTCCTCAGGAAACCTTAGGCATTCGGTGGAAGGGATTCTCACCCTTCTTTCGCTACTCATACCGGCATTCTCACTTCTAAGCGCTCCACCAGTCCTTCCGGTCTGACTTCAACGCCCTTAGAACGCTCTCCTACCATCGACACCATACGGTGTCAATCCACAGCTTCGGTGATACGTTTAGCCCCGGTACATTTTCGGCGCGGAGTCACTCGACCAGTGAGCTATTACGCACTCTTTAAATGGTGGCTGCTTCTGAGCCAACATCCTGGTTGTCTAAGCAACTCCACATCCTTTTCCACTTAACGTATACTTTGGGACCTTAGCTGGTGGTCTGGGCTGTTTCCCTTTCGACTACGGATCTTATCACTCGCAGTCTGACTCCCAAGAATAAGTATTTGGCATTCGGAGTTTGACTGAATTCGGTAACCCGTTGGGGGCCCCTAGTCCAATCAGTGCTCTACCTCCAATACTCTCATCTTGAGGCTAGCCCTAAAGCTATTTCGGAGAGAACCAGCTATCTCCAGGTTCGATTGGAATTTCTCCGCTACCCACACCTCATCCCCGCACTTTTCAACGTGCGTGGGTTCGGGCCTCCATTCAGTGTTACCTGAACTTCACCCTGGACATGGGTAGATCACCTGGTTTCGGGTCTACGACCTCATACTCATTCGCCCTATTCAGACTCGCTTTCGCTGCGGCTCCGTCTTATCAACTTAACCTCGCATGAAATCGTAACTCGCCGGTTCATTCTACAAAAGGCACGCCATTACCCATTAACGGGCTTTGACTACTTGTAGGCACACGGTTTCAGGATCTATTTCACTCCCCTTCCGGGGTGCTTTTCACCTTTCCCTCACGGTACTGGTTCACTATCGGTCACTAGGGAGTATTTAGCCTTGGGAGATGGTCCTCCCTGCTTCCGACGGGATTTCTCGTGTCCCGCCGTACTCAGGATCCACTCAGGAGGGAACGAAGTTTCAACTACAGGGTTTTTACCTTCTTTGACGGACCTTTCCAGATCACTTCATTTACCCCGTTCCTTTGTAACTCCATGTTGAGTGTCCTACAACCCCAAGAGGCAAGCCTCTTGGTTTGGGCTAATTCCGTTTCGCTCGCCGCTACTCAGGAAATCGCATTTGCTTTCTCTTCCTCCGGGTACTTAGATGTTTCAGTTCCCCGGGTCTGCCTTCAGTACCCTATGTATTCAGGTAAAGATACTGTTCCATTACGAACAGTGGGTTTCCCCATTCGGAAATCTCCGGATCAAAGCTTACTTACAGCTCCCCGAAGCATATCGGTGTTAGTCCCGTCCTTCATCGGCTCCTAGTGCCAAGGCATCCACCGTGCGCCCTTTCTAACTTAACCGTTAAAAAAGATCTTACTGATGCTTTGAAAAAAATTAATTGCCTTCTATCTATTATCTAGTTTTCAAGGAACAAGTTGTCCCAATCACAACGTGATTGTTTCATTGGTGGAGCCTAGCGGGATCGAACCGCTGACCTCCTGCGTGCAAGGCAGGCGCTCTCCCAGCTGAGCTAAGGCCCCGTTTTGGGAAAATGGAATGGTGGGCCTAAATGGACTCGAACCATCGACCTCACGCTTATCAGGCGTGCGCTCTAACCAGCTGAGCTATAGGCCCATTCACATAAATAATAAGCTTCTGCTTCCCAAGCTTATCGCGGGATTACTATTTAATTGAATGAATTACTCATTCAAAACTGAACAAAACAAAAGCGCTCTCGTAATTATCCTTAGAAAGGAGGTGATCCAGCCGCACCTTCCGATACGGCTACCTTGTTACGACTTCACCCCAATCATCTGTCCCACCTTAGGCGGCTGGCTCCATAAAGGTTACCTCACCGACTTCGGGTGTTACAAACTCTCGTGGTGTGACGGGCGGTGTGTACAAGGCCCGGGAACGTATTCACCGCGGCATGCTGATCCGCGATTACTAGCGATTCCGGCTTCATGTAGGCGAGTTGCA
>NZ_JBHXAS010000254.1:0-2140 GCF_042727425.1 Peribacillus sp. NPDC060253 | reverse complement strand
ATATTAAATGCAATTTCTACTGAAGAAACCTTTAAGGATGAGAAATACCCCAAACGCTTACTTATTTTCCTATATGATTTGAAAAATTTATTTTTTCCTTCAACCTGAAATGTGATTATATCATAATCCGGATTCTCATCAAATGCTATCTTAACCACTTCACAATAGTTAGCAACATATATTAAATCATCATCTGCTAATAAGCAAATATTATCATCCTTATTAGTGTTTAGAATTGCTTTATTCCGACTTCGACTCAAACCAGTTTCATCATTACAAATATATGTTATTTTATTGTTATGAAATCTGAATTTGTCAGCTTTTTTGTATCCACATTGATTTATGATAACCGCATCAGATGATATATTCATCTTTTTTAGAAGATTTCTGGGTTCTGACTCATTCATAGTTGAGATTAACACTTTAACAGTCATTTTCGTTCCCCTCGTTCCCCCGAAATTTTTGTGAGTATTTCTTGATAAGTTTTATTTCTATCAAATTTCTCTTCAGCCAACCTTCGGCTATTCTGTCCCATAATTATTCTTAAATTATCATCTTCACACATTTTTAATAGATTATCTGCAAAATCATCTGCATTATTGTTCTTGCAATTTAATCCTATATTATACTCTTCAATCAATTGTCTATATTCTTTGCTTTCCTGTGTATTAAGAACCGGTAACCCTGCAGCAGAGTAATCTCCTACTTTATTTATGATACTTCCTGCCGATCCAGCTTTAATTGGATTAACAGCAATATCACATGCAGTTAAAAGGCCAACCATATTAGAATAATTTAATCTACCTGTAAACTCTGAATATATACCTTTCTCTATTGCATAACCTTCAAATTTAGATTTGAGTGGTCCATCTCCCATAACAACAAATTTAATATTTTTATATCCTTTATCTTTAAGTATTTTTAAGGCATCAATAACACAAGTTAAATCGTAACTGTGACCTAAAGTACCTATATATGCAATCCATATTTCACCTTTAGGCTTTTTCAAGAATTTATTTAATTCAGCTAATTTATCAAAATGTGTTAATTCAATTCCTAAAAATACATCATGTGCGACTTTACATTTATTATTTACTTTTATTGCTCTATTAGCATAAGTCTTAGATACTGCAATAATTTCATCAGCTGTAGAATAAATATAATCTGCTTTTCTTTTCATTGGATAAAATATAAGATCACTTATTATAGGTACTTGAAATACCATTTTAAAGGCTTCTGGCCATAAATCCTGAACATCAATTATAAATTTGATATTGTGTATTCTTGCATATTCCGCTGCTACTTTAGCTACATCTAAAGAAGGTACACCACAATAAATAATATCAGGTTTCTTCCTATTCTTTAGATATTTCTTTAAACTTTGCCCCATTACGTAATGACTATAAAAACGATTAACTGAAATATTCTTTTTATACCCCGGCTCAGGAAGCATATTTAAATAGAATTGAAATTCTTTTAATTGTTTCTCTTCTTTCTTCCTTTTCCTCTTTAACTCATGTGAAAATTCTGTTGTTACAAGTTCAACAGCATATCCTTCATTAGCTAATTTATTTGCCAGATATTCAAATCTTCCTTCTATAGTGCCTCGAATAAAGTGGGCAATCATTAAAACATCTTTCATCGCATATAATCTCCCGTAATTGTAATGCAAACCCCATTTTTTAGATTTTTAATTATTACATTTTTCAATTCATTTTTCATGGGTGAACTCGATACAAAGGAAAAAAGGTAGAATGCTCATCAAAATCTGACTCCGTCTTTCGAATTGACACCAATTTGTCATACTTATTTACATCAAATATTTTTTTCCCTATAGAAAAAGCATTTGATGAATTTCTATTAAAAACCTTTTTAAATTTATATAAACTATCTTCTTTACTTCCAAGTCCTCCTCCCAGATGAAAGGTTTTATACCCATTCTCACAGCCCCAACATGCAACTTCATATAATAATAGGTTCGTTGGCGCAAGGTATTGATACTCTCTATCCGACGCGGACAAATGATAATGAATTTGTTCATTAGAATACAGTATCATAGACATAGAAATTATTCTCTCTTCATAAACAGCATAAAACATCAATGAGTTATATTTTAAATCATTAAGGATACTATTATAAC
>NZ_JBHXAS010000253.1:0-2258 GCF_042727425.1 Peribacillus sp. NPDC060253 | reverse complement strand
GGGCTCGGTTTTGTGTATACGAGACAGCTCGTACTCCTTGCCGGCCGCGCCCGTCACGGCGCGGACAATGCTCATCTCATTGTCGAACTTCGCGGCCGACGCGGCCGCGACCGCGAACCCGGTGAGCAGAGCCGTGCCCACCCCTGCGCCGACCTTGGCCAGCCGCGACGTGTTGTCGGCAGCCTGTCGCATGCCACGGGTGTACTGGTTGATGTCCGCGCGCAGCCGGACAGTGACGGTACGGGACGCCACGGCACCTCCCGTCGTCTATGTGGTTCGTTCGAGGTGGACGTGCAGGCCCTCGGAGGCCCCGCCCTTGTCCTGGTAGGCGCGCACCGCGGACGCTGAGGTGGTGCAGGCGTGGCAGCGGATCAGCTCAGCCCGGTAGGCGAACTCGTTGGCCTTGTCGGTGGCTTCGCCCCAGGGCTGCCCGCAGTCCGGGCACGCGTCCGCCTCGACTTGGAGCAGGGCGAGCGCCCAGGCCCGGTCCTCGGGCAGCCACAGCGGTTCGCCGTCGGCGACCACGCGGCCCATGAACACGGACCTGGGCACCCCCCAGGCGCGGGCTGCTTCTAGCTCTCGCCGCCAAGGGCCGCCAGGAGCGCGGAGGCGGCCAGCGAGAAAGGGACGATCTCGCTGCTGTTGTGGACGTCCCACGCGGCGTCGAACAACCGCTTGATCTCGCCCTGGTTGAGCTTCTCGAACAGGGCGGTTGCCTGGTCCTCGGTCATCACCGGGTCGACGCACGACGCGGCGACCAGGGCCTTGGGGAAGGTGTCGCTATTGAACGCCTGGCTGTCGTCGCCCGAGGGGTGCGCGGCGAGCAGGTCGCTGTACGCGCGGTCGCCGATGTACCGCAGCGTGAACGGCACCTCTGCCCCACGGGTCTGCTCCCGCACCGCCTTGAGCCGCGCCGCGATCGTCCGGCCCGGGTGCTCCTCGGTGAGGTCGCTCGGCTCCCAGTCCTCACTGACCTTGGCCAGCTCGTCCGTGAGGCGCTCCGCTTCCCCGGCCAGGTCGCCCCGGATGCACACCATGACCGTGCGCTCCCGGGGCTTCGCCTGCTTGAGGATGTCCTCAATGCTCGCCATCAGGCGACCGTCGCGGCGGTCGCCGGAGCGTCCGTCACCTTCTGCGGCGACACGAACTTCATGACCTCGTTCGCGGCCGGGCTGGAGTTCTGCGGCTCGCCGCAGGTGGACGGGTAGACCTCCAGCTTCTGGCCAGAGGCCCACGCGGCGGAGTAGGCCAGGCCGCGGCGCACGGCCAGGAAGCCGCTGACGCCGTACTTCAGGGTGGAGTACGGGGCGTCCTCCTGCGGGGTGTCGCCCCGCTTGAACGTCAGCTCGTTGTCGAATCCGACGCGGCCGACGGTCTTCGTGTCGAAGGTGCTCGCCAGGGACGAGGTGTCGACGTCCGCCGTGGACGGGTCGATCTTCAGACCGTCCGGGGTGATCCGCTTCGTGAGGTCGAGGCCCGCGTTTAGCTCGGACACCGTCGGCGCGTTGATGTTCGCGACGGAGGTCAGCCACACGACGCGAGTCTTGCCGTCGCTGATCAGGTCAGCCATGAGGCCCTCCAGGGCATGAGAAAAGCCCCGGCCGGATGGCTCAGGGCTGGCGGTGGATGGGTGAGGGTCAGATGCGCAGCGCGGCGACGGTCACGGTCGTCGAGGCGCTGTAGCCGATGGCGCACAGGCTGTCCGTCGGCGACTGGAACAGGTCCGGCTGGAGCGGGCCGATCATCCGCTCGCCGGAGGCCGGGACGGAGACGGTCACGTTGGAGACGGACTGCCCGCGCACGGACGCGGTCGCCGTGAGCGTCACGGTCACGGCGGAGGCGGAGCCGTTCTTGACGTGCAGGAAGTTGCGGTCTCCGACCTCGCACTTGTCGCCGCTGCTGGCGGCGTTGGCGTAGGTGGGGTTCAGGCCGGCCAGGGCGATGGCCTGGGTTCCGAGTGTTGCCATGGGGTGCCCTCCATTAGGCGGGGGTTGAGCGGATGCGGTACTGGACCGGGACGTACCAGAGCGGCGGGGTGACGTCGTCGTCCCGCTGCACGGGCGGCCCGCCCAGGTCCTCGGGCGGCCAGCAGGTGCGGCCCTCCACGGGCAGGGGCGCGGCGAGCGCCCGGCGGACGCGGCCGGCGACCCACAGCGCTCGGACCACGTCGCCGCCGACGCAGGTGACCTGCATCGTCGACTCGATGTCCGTGCGCTCGTCGGCGAGGGACTCGCGGCCGGCCATTCCCGGGTCCGGGT
>NZ_JBHXAS010000252.1:0-2313 GCF_042727425.1 Peribacillus sp. NPDC060253 | reverse complement strand
ATTTATAATATATAGGAGTAAAGTTAAATGGTTGTGGTATTAAAGAAAGGGGTCTATTATATTGTTGAATATTGATGACTGATGGCGAATGGGGTGGAGGATATGAAACCAATGAGTAAATGGCTGATGACAGGTATGTGCATATTCCTGGTTCAACAGCCTGTTCATGCACAGAGCATGAACGAAACTAGGCAGGTAGCATTAGAAAATAAAGAACTGCCAGTGAGTGCACCGCGGTTTGTTTTTGATTCGGGGTTAAAATTCGACTATCCGGATGCGGTGCGGGGAATATATGTGACCGCGCCCGCAGCGGGTGGCAATAAAATGAACGAACTTATTAAATATGTAGATGAAACCGATTTGAATGCTATGGTCATCGATATCAAGGATGACTTTGGGAACATTACGTATAAGACCGAAGATCCCGATTCCCCATATGCTGGGATTGGTAAAGACTACATAAAAAATCCAAAGGCAATGCTGAAAAAATTTGAGGATAAACACATTTATCCGATTGCAAGGGTGGTTGTCTTTAAAGACTCCCTTCTGGCTAAAGAGAAGCCTGAATTGTCATATTTAAATGGCGAAAAAGTATGGAAAAATGGTCGTGGGGAAGCCTTCGTTAACCCATTCTTAAAAGAGGTGTGGGATTATAATGTCGGCATTGCCATTGAAGCGGCAAAGATGGGTTTTAAAGAAATTCAATTTGACTATGTCAGGTTTCCTGAAGGGTTCGAAAATAAAGAAGACGATTTGAAATATGATATGGGTGAATATGATGAAGCGAAAGTAAGTCATTCAGCTAAAAGGGTTCAGGCAGTGACTGATTTCGTAAGTTATGCGAAGAAACAACTGGAGCCTTACGGGGTGGATGTGTCAGTTGATATTTTTGGATATGCGGCTACATTGCCTGAAGCTCCCGGGATTGGACAAAACTTCACTAAAATCTCAGAGAATGTAGATGTAATTTCCTCCATGATCTATCCAAGTCATTGGACATCTTATTTTGGCATCGATAAGCCAGACTTGGAACCATATGACCTCGTTAAGGAATATGCAAAATTGGAGAATGGGAAGCTGAAGGAATTAAAAACGCCACCGACTTCCAGACCTTGGCTTCAAGATTTTACTGCTTCGTATTTAGGAGAGGGAAATTACCAAAAGTATGGTAAGGAAGAAGTGGAAGCCCAAATAAAAGCGTTAAATGATAATGGGATAGATGAGTATTTATTATGGAATGCAGCGAATCGATATACAAAGGGAGTCGATTATACCCCATGAAAGATAGATGACCGTAAGGGTGATGCCTTACGGTCATCCAAATTCTTTCTGAATTACCTCTCTTTATTCCCGCCAACTTGATTCCACCCTGACTGAATTCGTTTCGATTGATCAAAAATATGGGAGTGACGTTTCCCGCCAAACCATTTTTCGCCGATGCCATTCGTCACTACGCCATTAACAGCCGTAATGCCTATAACGCAAACCGCGACTAAAATAAAGTCCGTAAAGTAACTGATCATCAAAACCCTCCTAATATTTTCATGCTGTTTAAGTACTATTGTAGTGGAAAAGCAAAATTCTGGAAAGTATAAACTGGTAAAAGAGGAGATTAAATAATGAATTGGTATGAAAAATTAAATCAGTATTTCCCCATTGAAGAAATGAAATCCAAAGAGCATATAGAAGTTCTTTTAGAAGATAAGCAGGAAATATATAAAAAGGATGAAGGTCCTGACCATGTTTTATTGTATGTTGAAGGGGAAGAGTTTATATTCGTTGATTATCTATTTGTATCCAAGCAATCAAGGGGGCAGGGACTAGGAAGGAAATTGATTCAAAAATTGCAAAAAAAGCAGAAAACGATCTTGCTGGAAGTGGAACCAGTACAAGAACATGATGATGATACATTTAAAAGGCTGAAATTTTATAAAAGGGAAGGGTTCAAGCATGCCTCTTCAATTTCCTACAGCAGAAAATCGCTTGCCACTAAGGAGATTACTCCCATGGAAATCTTATATTGGCCGGCAAATCCATCTGTTGATGAAGAAGACGTTTTTGACTTCATGAAAGAGATTTATTCTGAAATCCATACTTACAAAGATGATGATCTTTATGGGAAATCATATCAAGATGTAGAGGATGTACTAAGCTTGAATGCAGGTCAGGAAACGGATATTTTTAAAGAGGTGCAAATTTAAGAAAAAGGGCCGGTTGTTTGAAGTGAACCCAAAAAGTTAGACACTTTATTTAATTAGGCAGCCTTGAGGGCATGAATCCGGTAATCTACCGGGCTCATGCCTTTTAATTTTA
>NZ_JBHXAS010000251.1:0-2319 GCF_042727425.1 Peribacillus sp. NPDC060253 | reverse complement strand
AATGTTTGACTTGCTCATTTTGCTTTTTTGATAGTGTGTGCTCACTTAAAATTTAACGTTGGCGCTTTGTTTTGTTCAGTTTTCAAAGAGCAATTTCACAAATCGTTCTTTCGAACGTTTGTTTATTCATCATAACACGCTATTGATTAGTTGTCAACTTCTGCGAAGTTTTAAACTTATTTTGAATCGCTGTGTTTTTCAGCGACCATTTCATCTTATCATTTTCATAGTAAGAAGTCAATAGTTATTATTTCTTTTAGTTAATCTACCAAAAGTGGATGAAGTTTTTTGTTTGTCGTACTTGGTGCTTATTTATATTAATCCTATTTCACTTTAAAGTCAATACATTTCATAATAAATAATTCACATTCTGCATGATAGATTAAGAATAGCTTTTCTCCCGATGGCTTAAAACTTAGGCTCTGTTAAACAATAATGTTGATTTTTAATATTTGCAAAGGACTTCTAACTAATGAAGCCCTTTGAGTCCATTTATTACATTCCTAAAACGGAAATGAACTTAGTGGATACACTTTTTTCATCTATCCAAGATTGGAATTCGGTAATCATCGAGATAAGTTGCTTAATATTTGTATCATAGTTTTCCATAAACTCTTCCTCAGAATAGGTGAAGGGAAACCCTAAAACATCTTTTAGTGATTGTGGATTAGGATTATTAGCTAGATATTGTTTCATTTTTTCCAATTCCTTAATAATCATCTTCCAAGTATCTGTACCTATTTCATTGAAAGCAAAATAATCGAATTTCTTATAGCACTTCTCAAAGGCAGGCATAATATAGCCAAAGTTTTCTTCTGTAAAGAAGATGGAAGAAGTATTCCAACATTCACCTTTATACTTGTCAGGGAGAACCTCTATGTAACAAGAGCCTTCGAGGGTACTGACATCATAGATTATTTCAATCATATAATCACCCCTTAAATGGTAAATCTCGATAATCTGAGCTTATTATAAGTTTCGTTTGTTGAGAATAGACAGCTTTCAATAATCATTTTACTTACTGTTGTATTATCATTGCGATGTTTGATAATGTCCAAGAAATAAAACCAGCTCAAATAATGGTCGAGGTATTTTGTTGTACGCCATTGAAACGGTTCATCCAGCCTTTAAGACGGCTGTGATAATTATTTACATTTTGAATATGATAAAGACCTTTTACTCGTTCTTTTCCATCTGATTTGAAGCGGTAATCTTCTAATCCTTTTTCACTCGAATAAGTCTTAAATGCTCTCCAAGCATCGGTACAAAGTATATTGGTTGGCGATAACTTAGAACCGATTGCTTTTTCTAAACGAGATTTTACAATTCTACCTTGTCCAATAACTTTTGACAAAGTGGATTTTTGGCGGTCTCTTGCAATAAGGACACACACTTGTTCCTTGCTAATACCTCGGTACTTTGAGGAACCGCCACGCTTACGAGACTTACGACCATCTATTTTTCTCTTCCCTTTTTCCGAGAAAAGAAAATATGTCTCATCCATTTCCACTATTCCTGAGAATTGTTCAAAATCCATTTGTTTTATTGCTGATAACAACTTGTGTCGCCAATAGAAAAGGGTTACGAAATGGACTTCAATTATCTCAGATGCTTTTCTTAAAGAGTATCCTTCAATCATACACTGCACAAAATCCAACCATTTATGGGGAGATGAGTCCTGTGTAAAGGCGTGTTGGTTACATCCGTAAAAGTCTTTCCGCAATCTTTACAGCGATAACGCTGCCGTTCTATTGTTTGCATTCCCAGTTTGACTGAATACTTACCAAAACGAACGGCATTATTCGAATGACAATGAGTACAAGTGTATCCATCTTTATGTTTTTGCTCGGAAACCTCTTTAAAGACTGGTTCACTTGAAGAAGAAGATGCGAGAGATTTGTTAAAAAACTCTTTAAGGCGATATTGGTCTGCGGTACTAAGTTTCTTTATCTCTTTAATAATCTCCTTTAATGCCATTCGAATTCACTCGCTCTCATTCATTTTCCTATATTACAGAACAATCGTTCGCTTTATTCAAATATCAACAAAGTTATTTAACAGAGCCAAAACTCAAAAAACGCTTCCAACTTTAAATGTATTTATTAGAGCGGAAGTAATCCTCTATAACTTAGAAGCACGATCTTTATACCTTAAATGGTATCTAGGACGAATTATTTCACTTTAGGTAGAAGCTGATTCGCCTTTTCTTCAAACCATAGAGACGCAAAAAAAGACCAGCCGGATGGCTGATCTTTAAAATGGCTTGGCGGCGTCCTACTCTCACAGGGGGAAACCCCCAACTACCATCGGCGCTGAAGA
>NZ_JBHXAS010000250.1:0-2337 GCF_042727425.1 Peribacillus sp. NPDC060253 | reverse complement strand
CTTGCATTAAGCTAACCATTACTACTGCCTTCATGGTTCGGGACTCGCACCCTATAGATTGCACCCATGCCGGGCGCACGAAAAAGCTGCCTTAATGACAGCTTTGATTTTCAGCTAACGCACCCGTTAGTTCATTAAGGGTACCACCAGCAAAACGCGAATTTACAGCGCTAAGAAGATTTGTGTAAAAAATAACCGGTTTTCACCACGGTAAGGGTGTAACCGGTACTTATTACTATTATTGGTTGTTCAACGACCCTTTTTTGATCAAATCGATACTCTAAAAGTTATATTTTGTTAACTTTGTTTCGCTATTTTATCTCTAATCTCCGCAATGGATAAACCAGATTTCTTTAAGCTTTTAATAGTCTCAACTCTTTCCACTGCTGCTTCTCGAGGGTAACGACGTGTTAAGTTTTCATCTAATTGTTCAAATGGAATTAAATTAGCTTCGGTATAATATTTTAATGTACTGTATCTCAAATCAGTTATTCGAGCCAGTTCACCGATAGATATATACTCAGATTTCAAAATATCTTCTAATGAACGTCTCCTTGACACTTAAATCCCCCCTTATGAACCTGCAGAAGCAGAAGCAATGATTGTAGTAATTGTGTGTGATAAAGCATCAACCATTGCAAAAATTTCTTTGTTAGCCGTATCATTGCGAAGTATAGATAATTTGTCGTTAAGGTCTTTTTCCTCGAATTTACTGAAATAGTTCTTCAAAATACGACTGCCTATTAACAAACTTGAAAGAACAACTGTATCGGTTGAAACTGGTCCCTCTTCTAATAATTCTGCACGAATTTGCTCTACAATTAGTTTTTTAGCACCTTCACTGGGTATAAAATGATTGGAATGTCCTAATAAGCCAGTATTTGTTTTGGAGACCAAATCCAATTCAACTAAAGAATCACCGACTGAGTTAAATAATGCCTTGAATAAATTTCGTTTAGTAACAATTCCCCTTGCTAATTTTTTCAGGGATATTGAATTATCTTCGGAAATCATATTATAGATTGAACCCAAATACCCTTTATTACTTGGTAAATCTTGTTTTACTGTCACTTGATTCTCCGAAAACGAAACAATATCTTCTGCTACAAGTTCTAAAATGCCACTTGCAACCATAAAAGCACGAATCCTCATACTACCAATAGCAGCAACACTACCTTTATCATTTAGTGCTAATATTAAATATTTTTGCGAAATTTCCATATCTTTCATAAAAAACACCTCTCATTAGTTTTAGTCCAATTCTATAATGTAACTTACCGTTTATTACTTATTACTTATCACTTATTACATATCACTTACTACTTACGATTTATACTATGCATTTTATTTCTTTTAGTGTCAAGTAAATTAATATTTGGGAGCAAAAAATAGGCTGTCCCAAAATCATTTTTCAAGATTTTTGAGACAGCCCCTTCTTTTTTGATTATTAAGAAAATCAGAAATGCAATATAAATTTTAATGATTCGTGAGATGGAACGAAAATAGTTTAAAAAAAATTAGAAACAGATACAAAAATTATTCCATAATTATCGGGCTTAGTGATTTTTTGAATAAATAAATCCCAATTCTCATTTATATCACTGAAATTGGGATTTTTAATACGGAGATATCCTTAACGTTGTAAATCCGCGTTTTGCTGGTGGTACCCCTCTAAGCTCTACTATTATCTAAATTACAGCATTTTTATCTTCAACTAACCTGCCACGTTAGTGCCATAAGAAAAAGGATTGCCGCAGCAACCCCGATCTCAACAAACGTACGTATTGTTCAACAAGAAGCAGATCTATCTTAGATATCCTCCATTATTAATATCGAATGTTGCGTCTGTATAATGCTTGGCTCTACCTGATAATAAGAAGACAACAGTATCAGCCACATCTTCAGGCAGGACAGGCGTATTGATGAGTTGGTGACTTAAATACTCCTCTTTTCTCCAATCAGGTATCGTACGTATTAACCATCGTAGGAGCAACAGCATTAACTCAAAAAAGGGTTGATTGCTTTCTCACGATTTACATATCCCTCTTTATCAGGCGGATATTCCATGATCCCCATAGTAAATGACTCATTACATCTCACCTTTTCCAATTAAATAAATAGTTTTACTACACTTCCAAAGGAGTTCTTTGAAAACTATTCATAATTAGGATAAACAGCTAAAGCCCGCATCTTGCTTTTGAAACTCCGACATTTTCAATTTTCCTATCCTTTCGGAATAACTGATAAACGCTTCCTTTGGGTGTCAGATTCCTCGTTTTCATGGTTAATACATAGAAAAACAATATTGGCCCCTCTTTTTTCCACATAGTGGAAATG
>NZ_JBHXAS010000249.1:0-2342 GCF_042727425.1 Peribacillus sp. NPDC060253 | reverse complement strand
GTGCAGCTGGCCGCGGTGCACGAGCAGCCGCACGCCGCCCAGACCGATGCCGAGCACGCGCGCGGTCTGGTGGGCGGTGAGGTAGCCAGGGCGGATGATCTGCGACTCCATGCCTCCATGATGCGGCAGCAGAACGGCCCCTGACTGGTGATGTCAGGGGCCGGTGTCAGGGGGCCGTCTGACACCCATTTCCCTAGGTGGGCGCGGTGTCAGGCGGCCGTGACGGTGTCAGGTGTCACGCGGGTGTCAGGGCGGGCACGATGCGCCAGCGGCCGGTCTGGCTGGTGGCCTCCAGGCGCCCGTCCAGGGCGGCCTCCTTGAGCCGCGCGGACACCCAAGGGCGGGAGAGGTCGTTGGCCTCGCACCAGTCCATGAAGTCCTTGGGGCCTACGACCATCTGTCCCTTCTGCTCGAACTCCGCCAGGGCCTGAGCGAACAGGCGCCGACCTTCCGCAGGGCCGGGCTTACGGCCGGCCCCCTGCCCGAACAGAGGGATGTCGTCGCCATCCTGCGCTTCGGGCAACTCGGCCTCGGGGTCGATGTCCATGTCTTCCGGGTCCACCAGGGGGCCGGTCATGGGCTCCCCTTCCTCGGCGGCCGGGGCCGCCTGCTCGTCGTTGGCTGTAGCCGCACGGTCGGTGTACAGCTTGCCAGCGACACCGGCGGCCGCGGTTGCGGTCACAGGGTCGATGCCCATGCGGATCGGCTCGAACGCGCGGGCCACCCACTCCAGGGACACCGGGTCGTTGCGAAACGTCCGGGACGGGGTCGACCACAGGTCGGCCTCGACGCCCGCGGAGCAGAGGTAGCAGTAGCCGGGCCGCTTGTTGCCCCAGGCTCCAGGGTTGGCGCCGGCGTCGAGGACCTCGGAGGGCAGGGCGAATCCGGCGTCCCGCTCGTCCACGCCGAAGCAGAGGGCGGCGGGCAGGCTCGCCCGGGTGTCGGTGCTGATCTGGTAGCCGGAGGCGCGCTGCATGGAGATGACCAGGCTGGCGCCAGCGCTCCGGGCTTCCTGCGCGATGCCGGTGAACACGTCGTCGTCGGTCGCGCGCAGGGTGTTCGCGGCTTCCTCGAACCAGGCGAGCAGGTAGGGCATACCGGGGCACTGGCAGGCCGCGCCCTTGCGGCAGGAGTGCGCCGGGTCGGTCTGGACCTCGGCGGCCGCAGGCTCCCATGACCGGTACGCGTGGTCACCCAGCCACTTCTGACGTGCGGGAATGGCGGCCTTGAGGGCCTCGATCATGATTTCTGCGCCGTCGCCGGTGTCCACTACCCAGTCGCAGGCCGGGAAGGCTTCGCCGAGGTCCTGGCCGCGCTTGGGGTCGGACAGCCAGACGGCGACGTCGCGGCGGGTCAGGGCCTCGCACAGCACGTCCATGGCGCCCTCGGTCTTCCCTGCACCGGTCACGCCCATGATGAGCAGGTGGATGGCCTGGGGCAGGGTGAGGACGAGGGGGCGGCCGTCGTCGTAGACGCCGATGACCAGCGGCTCAGCGATCGATCCGCCGGGGGAGGACGGGCCGGGCCACCAGATGACCTCCTTCAGCATGTCCATGGGCACCACGGTGAACGTGCCACGCCGGGCCGAGTCGGGGTCAGGCCGGTTGCGCACGGCGCTGGTCGGGACGTCGAGGGCAGAGGCGATGCGCGGCAGGGCCTTGGAGACGTCCTCGTGGGTGCCCTCTCCTGCCGGCAGCGCGTAGGGCACGGTGACCTTGTTGGGCTCGACCTTGACGTTTCCGATCTGCGTGCGAGCCAAGCCCACCTTCTCCAGCAGGCCCTTGTCGCTGCTCTCCCCGACAGCATCCGGGTTGCGACGCATGATCATGCGAACGTTCCAGGTCAGCGCCATGACGGGGCCGCCCATCAGGTACAGGTCATCGATCGGCCCTGCGGTCGGCCCAGAGATGCAGGCCGCGGTGACCCAGGCGGTTCCTGCGGCCACGGTGATGGCCGAGTGGAGGCGCCGCTGCGCGCTGGTCGACCTACCCGCCCACCAGGTGGCGCCGGTCAGCGCCACCGAGGCGAGGGTGAGGCCAGCACCGGCCCATGCGCTGTCGCCCCATCGCCAGTGCCCGAGGGCGCCGGCCACGCCCACGCCCGCAACGCCCAGCCAGGGCGGCAGGTGCGGCTTGGCCCGGTGCAGCAGGTACTTGCCCACGCCCCCGGCGTCGGAGGCGCCTCGCAGCTGCGCCTCATGCTGCTGGTCGGTGTTCTTCTCGGCCATCGCCGTGCCTCCTTACTGCTGGGACCAGTTGATGACGGGCTGCTGCGGGCGCCGGGCGCGGTGCCGGACGCGGTTGATCTCCTCCTCGTACTCCTGCTGGAACGTGGAGTACGCG
>NZ_JBHXAS010000248.1:0-2345 GCF_042727425.1 Peribacillus sp. NPDC060253 | reverse complement strand
GATATAAACTAAATAAAATAATGTTTGGTTTTTTGGTGTTTCGCTCTGTTTCGAAATGCGTCGTTGGCGAAGTTTAAAGTTAGATAAATTAAATGGGTATACTTTGATGGAAATAGAAGTATTACTGGCCATGCTCCTAAACGTAAAGATGAGTTCAACACTTCATTATGATGATTCTGAATGTTATGAATATCATGGTAGTCATAGACAGATATTTAATCACTTTTAATAAAAAACATACCAAACTATATTTACTGGAGGGAAAGTAATGGCAAAAGCACTTTATATTAGTAGCTTTGGAGAAGGTCATGTGAATCCAACGCTAGGATTAGTAAATGATTTAGTGAAACGTGGGGAACATATCGTCTATTATTCATCCAATGACTTTGAGGAGAAAATTAAAAAAACAGGTGCTGAGTTTCGCCCCGTTGACCAAGGGGCACAGAGAAAACTTCAAGAAAGTAGTAATCTTCTAAACTCCCAGCCGCGAAAATATTTGCTACAATTTCTGAGTGCATTGGAAATGACGACGGATACTATTTTAGATGAAATTTCAAAAGAAACTTATGATTATATTTTATACGATGCACAATCGTTAACAGGAAAATGGATTGCACATCAAAGTAAGTTATTATCTATTGTCACTTGGACCACGTTTGCATTTTTACAAGATCCAAAATCAAACATGGAACTTACAGGGACGAGTGATATGAAACGGAAACAAGAAAGTTTGGCCATGCTACGAGCATTTTTGGGATTGGAAGAAATAGAAAAATGTAAAAAACACTTAGAAAAGAAGTATGAAGTTCCGTTACCTGAAAATTTCTTGCTCTGTTCTGGCTCTGGGGATCTGAATATCGTCTTTACTTCTTCTTATTTTCAAAGAAATAGCTATGATTTCAAGGGTAATTATATTTTTGTCGGCCCTTCAATTATAGATAGTAAGAATCTAGGTGATTTTCCAATTAATACATTAAAAGAAAAGCGTGTTATTTTCATTTCTATGGGGACCATCCTAAACAAACAATTTGATCTTTATCAAAAATGCTTCGCAGCTTTAAAAGATTTGGATGTTAAAGTGGTACTTAATATAGGGCGGAAATTAACAGTAGAACAGCTGGGAAATGTACCAGACAACTTTATTATTCGCAATTATGTTCCTCAATTGGACGTACTTCGTCAAACGGATGTCTTTATAAGCCATTGTGGCATGAATAGTACAAGCGAATCACTTTATTTCGAAGTGCCCTTAGTTATGCTCCCAATGACGAATGATCAACCTATAGTTGCCCAGCGAGTAAAAGAACTTGGAGCAGGAGTTATATTAGATATTCAGCAACTAACAGTTGAAAATCTAAAACAAGCCGTTAGTGAAGTTTTCCAAAATCCGATTTATAAGGAAAATGCGAAAAAAATTAGTCGATCATTCCTTGATGCAGGCGGGTATGTCAAGGCAGCTGATGAAGTTTTCAAATTCACTCGTTCATAAAAGGACCTTATCTGAAGTTCGGCTAATCCTGTCACCAATATAAGTGCCCCTAAGAAAAACATATAATACGGCATTAACTCGGTTTCAGTTATTAGACTATAACTTGATAGAACAATAACAACAATTGCTAAGATAACTCTAACCATTTTCAAAAAATATTTCCCCCTATTAAGTTCTGTACAATTTCTTATTTAATCATACCATTTAACACCTTTTCATTTGTGCGAAAAATGGAATTTCCTTCTTTAACTATCCTGCCCCTTTAGTTCCATAAGAAAAAACTGCCTTAAAGGTAGCTAAAAATCGTCCTTTTCAAATCGAACAGTGGTGTGTTCAGAAAAGGACGATTTTTGGAACAAATAACAACTTATTAATAATATCGTGCTTAATCGATAAAGATCAAATAAACGCCAATCCCTTATAGATATGGGATTGGCGTTTTGGCGTACTTCTTAAAGTTACAAATATGTTAAGTTCATTTTATAAACAACATTTTAAGAAATGTTTTTCAATTCCTCTGTTAATCGTAAGAATTCTACTTTGTTTTTATCCTGTAATGACTGGTCAATCTCTTTTCGGATTTGCTCTTTTCGGAAATTAAGAAGGGCTTTGTTTATCACCATTTCAGCAAATTCAGAATCCTTGACGTTTATTTCAGGTTGTGGTGGTGTATTAGCCAAATTCTTTTCCATAGGAAACCAACTCCTTGACCTTTTTTCTATTATAACAAAATTTTTCAGAATATTGAAATAATAGACCGAGTAGTTCCAATGAAATAATCCGTTTGATCAATGAAAATGAGTCAGTGAAGAATATAAGTGAAAAAACAGGTGTAACGAGAATGACTATCTATAAT
>NZ_JBHXAS010000247.1:0-2385 GCF_042727425.1 Peribacillus sp. NPDC060253 | reverse complement strand
AGCTAACCATTACTACTGCCTTCATGGTTCGGGACTCGCACCCTATAGATTGCACCCATGCCGGGCGCACGAAAAAGCTGCCTTAAAGACAGCTCCAATCTTAAGCTAACACACCTGTTAGTTTAACCAATACCACCTATTTAACATCTCAATTTTGTTGAGTTTATTATTCAAACTTCTTATCAACAGTTTTTCGTTTATGTTTTTCATTAATTATTTTTTTGTTGAGTATCCTAACTTCCCCAACCATTAGCAACCTCATATCCTCTACGATATAATTCGCTAACTCTTCATCAGTAATGTCATCTCCATCAATATCAAGACGAAAATCCTGTCCCTGTAATCCACCGCCATTAGTGAACTCGATTTCAAAGTCGAATTGAACTCTTTTCTCCATTATAAATCCACCTTATATTAGTTTTGAGTTATATATATTCTAGTTGAATGAAACAATAACCTTCTCGAACAAATCCTGCCCCGTTAGTGCCATAAGAAAAGCGATTCTTATAAAAGAATCGCGCCCTATTACGGAAGATTAATATTGTTACCAACTTCAAGCAAGCAGTCTTGCCGGTCCTTAACCGGAGCAAAATCATTACATATTCGTCATCTTCACCTGCTACTTCAGCCCTACTAAAAATGGGTTCAACTTTTTCACCAGCTGATTTTAAAAATACACCAGATTTTTATACTCAACACTATAACCGTGTTCTTATCATGTTTCCTAGCATTAAGGAGTTTATGTTCCAGTTTGCTTAATACTTTGTATTTCATCCCACTTTCATCTGTTAGAAGTTTCATGTCGCCATTGGATTAGTAAAATTTTGCAACGAGACCTCTCTTTTCAGAATTGGAAAGGTACTCCTCTTTCATGTCAATTAATCTTCTTATGGTTTAAGGGGTTTAAGTTTGAATTTGAATTACTTGCTTCATTAAAAGGATTACTTGCCTCGCTTAAAGAGAGTGACTTTGTCTCCGGTGCCCAGGCAATCGAAATAATAGTACCAATTAACAGAATAGCCGTCATTCCAATCATCGAGGCATCCAACCCTATAGTGTTCATACTAAGGGGCAAGAGGAAAGTCCCTATAGCAGATCCAATTCGGCTGAACGCTGTCACAAAACCAACCCCTGATGCGCGAATTTCGGTTGGGAAAAGTTCGGCCGGATATGTTAGCGTAAGATTTGAATTTGCTGATATTATAAAAGTAAAAGCCAGAAAAATTGGAATTACTAAAATTTTAGGTTCATGAAAAATGCTAAGCATAAGCAAGCAAACGGTCAGGATTGCAAACGTACTAATCGTGAAACCTCTACGAGAAAATTTCTCCATAAGCCAAAGACCCGCAACCGAACCCAAGATTAGGAATATGTTTAACCACAGGTCTACAGTGAAGTTTTCTGCTAAACCCATACTATTTAAGATAGACGGCAGGAATGTGTAGATGGCAAAGTACGGAATGACAATACAGACATAAAATAGACTTCCAAAAGCTGTTCGCTTCCGGAATTTTTTGTTGAAAAGAGCACGAAAGCCATTTTTATATTGAGTCTCAATAACAGTTTCGTCGATTTCCGCATTAGGCCCGATATACTTCTTTACGATATGGCGTGCTTCATCAATACGTCCCATGCTGATGAGCCATTGTGGTGATTCAGGCGTGCCGATTCGCAGTATCAGGACAATGAATGCAGGGATTGCAGCACTAGCAAGCATCCAACGCCATGATTCCGGACCAGATTGTCCTAAATAATATCCGACAATGGTTGCACAGACGTAACCTACCGTCCAGAGCACATTTAGAGAAGCCAGTAAGAACCCCCTATACTTTCTAGGCGCGAACTCGGCAAGTAAAGTCGATCCGACTGCATAATCGCCTCCGAGAGCAAAACCTATCAGTAACCGCAAAATTAACAACTCTGCGGGACTATCCACAAATAGTTGCAGCAACGAAGCTATAGTGACCAATAAGAAGTTAAGCAGGTATATTTTCTGTCTGCCTATGCGGTCAGATAACCCTCCAAGTACTAGACTACCGAAAAAGAGCCCGATCAAAGCAGAACTTCCAATTAGTCCTACCCACATCGAATTGAGTTCCATTTGTGGGCTAAGGAGAGTAAGTGCCACACCAATAATCCCAAGAGCATACCCATCCGAGAAATTTGAGCCAAAAGTAAGCGCTGTAATTTTCATATGGAACTTGTTAAGTGGAGCGTCATCCATCTTAAATTTTTGTTCGATCATAAGCGTCTTCTTTCCCCTTTTTAATTTGATTTTTGGGACACTTCCTACTTCTCTAGTTTAGAGAAAGAAAGCGATTGAAAACAGACGTCTATTTTTTGAATTTTTCTAATTTTTTTCGAAATTAAAGTGTAATATAAAAC
>NZ_JBHXAS010000246.1:0-2406 GCF_042727425.1 Peribacillus sp. NPDC060253 | reverse complement strand
AAATTAAAAGGCATGAGCCCGGTAGAT
Organism: Peribacillus sp. NPDC060253; assembly: GCF_042727425.1. Taxonomy (NCBI): domain Bacteria; kingdom Bacillati; phylum Bacillota; class Bacilli; order Caryophanales; family Bacillaceae; genus Peribacillus; species Peribacillus sp. NPDC060253. The sequence continues at coordinate 2,379 of NZ_JBHXAS010000246.1, read as the reverse complement.
TACCGGATTCATGCCCTCAAGGCTGCCTAATTAAATAAAGTGTCTAACTTTTTGGGTTCACTTCAGAACAGGTTCCTTTTTTCAAGATGCCGGCATCATCATTTGGTCTGACTGAACATGCTTTGCATCATTTTATCCCTGAACATTGGCATATTCAAGGATTTGGTCACTAGAAATCTTCTCAGTATGCCGTTGGATAGCACCACATTTAGCAAGCGGTACCGATTTTTATATCCTGTAAAAACCACTAAACCAACCAAGAAGATTTGAATAATTAATCGAAGCATAACAATCCCTCCTATCATTAGTGTGATATAAGGACAGGATTTTTATGAGCTAAAAGTGATAATTAACGAACTTCTTCGACTAATGGGCATATGTACGAAAAACCTTCGTTGGGGTAATGAGCTTACCGACTGCCTTATCATGCACCTCTATCGGGAGTTCATCCATTATCTGAAGCTCGTATGCAAGAGCCATGGTAACTCCTCGGTAAAAAGAAAGGTAACGGTCATAATAGCCTCCCCCAAAGCCTAGGCGATACCCTTCACGGGTAAAAGCAAGGCCGGGTACAATCAATACATCCAATTCCTCCTTGAGGGCCTTAGCTGTTTCGGATACCGGTTCAAGCAAACCGGAATAAACAGACTCCAGCTGATTGAAGGACGAAATCTTTTTGAATTCCATTGTCTTTTTTTCAGGATCACATTTAGGTACTGCCACTTCTTTGCCCTCGCTCCATGCTTGTTCGATGATCCGTACAGTTGGAACTTCAGGCGGAATGGAAATGGTGATACCAATGGTTTTAGCTTTTTTCCATTCCTCAAGCGAAAATAAGTTTTCAGCTATTCTGTTCGATAGTTCTTCATGGTCCTCTTTGGTCAGCTCCCTTAGACGGGATCTGACTTCCTGGCGGAGCATTTTCTTGTTTTCTCTCATCGTTTCCGACTCCTTTGGTCTACTTCTATTATTATCTCATAATATTTGTTCCTGTACGAAAAATACGAAGTGGGAAGTTGCCGAATCCTTCCCTGCATGGAAAATAGATGCACCAAATGGTGTTCTTGAAAAAAGGAAGGAAAGGATTAAAAAAATGCATAAAAAAAACAACAGGAAAAATCCTGTTGCTTACTTTGTTTCACGGTGAGTCGTGCTGCGTTTTTCTCTTGAGCAGTATTTTTTAAGCTCAAGACGGTCTGGATTGTTACGTTTATTTTTTTTAGAAATATAGTTACGGTCTCCACATTCAGTGCAAGCTAATGTAATATTCACGCGCATGTGTATTTCCCTCCAAACATATTGACTTTTTCACATAGGACTTTTCTATAATAGCATTATTCACTGTGAATTGCTAGTATGTTTTTTGGGAAATCCGACAATAACTTTTTTATTTTTTAACTGGTTACGTTTTGCATCGATAGGAGGAGCTGATTATTTATGGCTTTCGCTTCTTCTTTCGTTTCAGCATGAATCGCCCAAGCCACCGCTTCCACACATTCCTTCGGCAAGATTTCCGTCTCTAATGTAAACATGCTGGTGACCTCACCTTTTGCGAGCGGTGAGTAAGCCAAGAGCCCTTCTTTCAGTGATTTAAAGCAGCCCTCTTGATAAAGGCTCCCTTTACCTTGAATGCAATATTGTGAAATGCTTTTCCCTTTTACCAATCCTCCTAATAAGGCAATGGATTGAGGGGCTACATGTAAAATCGCCCGTTCATTCGGACTGTAAAAAGCCACCGCCTGTCTTTCGAAAGCGTTTTCATAGTGAAAAAATAATTTAGGACGCTTCGTCTCAAATGAGGTATTCCTTATCGTGAACTTCGAAAAGGTCACCTGCCCCTGTGTAAAGGTTTGTAATAGTGTCCGTATATCCCCATTAGGATGACTCATCATGTCTTCCTCAGGATACCAATCAAAACTCTCATCCATCCATAACCCAGCCTTCAATCCCTTACGATATAGATCCTGGTTATCCTGAGGCATATATGCGAATAGCGAATTCATATGATCATCCCTTCCCCTTCGTTATTTTTGTATATCTTATCGTTAGGCGCTGACAGCGAAACTATCCACTTTGGAATCTGCACACCATTTCATATGGGTTTGTTAATTTGTAATATTCATAATATTTCGTTTTTTCAATTTATTATACCTTTATGTTAGCACTGAATTGGCTGATGGACAATAAACACATTTTGTCGAATTTTATGTAAGTTAGCTACCAAAGGGTTTTTTTCCGTTTTAATGCTTTTTTTTTTTTTTCTCGGCGATAGTCATGATGCTTTTCGACAATAATTTGAATACAAAACAGACAAAAAATGAAGTTAACTGCCGCTTCAGAAGATATTAAAATATGAAAATCACCATTTTTTTATAAATA
>NZ_JBHXAS010000245.1:0-2474 GCF_042727425.1 Peribacillus sp. NPDC060253 | reverse complement strand
TATATAAATAATAACAATAAGGAGGGAACAGTGATGGAAGTAAATATGAGTGTTGAAGAAGTCGTGAATCAAATTTCTGAATTAGTAGAAAAAGAAGGGAAGCCACCTCGGAAGAAAGAGGTAAAGAAGTCAGATCCGGAGTTAATGAAAAATGCATTGTATTATTTTCCTAGTTGGGATACTGCAGTAGAACATAGCATTGGATCTTAACCATAAACGATACATAAACATTTATTTTTCAAATGAGTATATATAAGGCAAGAAAAGTTATGAAGGCCACCAAATTGGTGGCCTTTTGAATGTACGATTCTTACTATTATTGTACATTAGAAACCGAGTGGAAAAATACACTTTTTGAACTATCGGGGCAGGTTAGCTCCATAAGGGGTACCACCAGCAAAACGCTAATTTACAACGCTAAGGAAATCCGAGAAAAAAATAACCGGTTTTCACCACGGTAAGGTGTAACCGGTATTTATAACTATTATTGGTTGTTCAACGGTCTTAATGAATCTAAAGTAGTAAACCCTTTTGGATCAAAACGGTACTCCCCTAACAATTTGATATGCTCCCAGCCTAATGGAGAAATATGTTTTAATAAATCTTCTGTTAAAACTCCTTTATTTGTGTAATGAAATTGGTTTACTTTAAGTCCGTGTCTCCTTCACTTCCCATTGTTTCATCGACTTTACGAGATCAGTTTATATGGATGGGTGGGGTTACCTAACAATGTCCTTTGAACATCCTGATAGCGTTCGATCCATAAAATTCGGTATCGCCACGGGTAAATGCTTCTTTTATTTTCATTAAAGAATTCTATGCGTTTTCCAGGCAAACTAACTTCCTTATGGTTTAGCAACAGTGATCTATTTTTTTTTATTTTATTGCAACCCATATTTCGTTAGTTGAATTCGGACTATAGAGATCCGAATCTATATATGCTTCAATTGCAGCAGTATCGGCAGGTTCATAGCTGTTAGATGGAAACCATTCTGAATAAATTTGCTTCCATGTATTTATCATTGCGGTTGGGGCAGGTCCTTGAACATCAAATACGACCCATTTGGACGCAGGTATTTCAAAACTCGAAAGTCCATCTGGCACATCTCCACTATGTTCTGAAGCAATCCAGTAGTCGATTGTGTTTTTCTCCTCATTATAATTATCAGTAATACCTAATAGACCTTTTATTTGTCCATTATTTAATTGAATTAATTGATTGACTGTGTCATTTTGATGTACTTCACCCCAAAATTCTCCAATACTCGGAAGTCCAGCATTCTCTGTATTACATGCTGGATCACATGAACATTCTCGTTTAACTCCTACCACTTGAAAAGTATCTTTTTCAATAATTTTATATTTCATTGGTTCTGCTCCTTTCAGTTTTACCTGTATAGTCAGTCGATTATAGGATTGCAACTTTCCGACTCCTTTTCGTGCTTCACTCGGCGTAACACCATGTTGTTTACGAAAAGCTTTTGAGAAAGCTCAGGAGTATCGTATCCATATTTAAAGCTAATGTCTATGATAGCGCCAAACAATTCTTGAACTGCTAATGTCAAACGGCGCCGGCGAAGATATTCTCCAATAGAAATATCTGTCAAGATCGTAAATGTGCGCTAAAAATGAAATGGAGATACATTTGCTTGTTTGGCAATGTCTTCTATCGTTATATGATCTAATAAATGTTCTTCCATCTAGTCTATCGCCTTTTGTAAAGATTCAACCAACGCCGTTTCTCACAACTCCTTAAAAGATTCTAACAATGCGATATACTTCAGCCCTGTCATTTTTTTGCTCACTTTAGACAGTATTATATTTCATAAAATTAAGTATACACACGAATAAGCATCTAATTGCTAGCTCGCAAATATAATCACGATGAAAGAATTGAGTGAGAAAGTCCTTTTGACCGGTCAAGCAGCTGCATTTAGAGTTGCCAAATTAGAAGATAATGGAGTGATTGAGGGATATGCCATTAATGTTAAATTAGGGTGTCTTATACATGCTTTTATTACTATCATTACACAAAGCACTAATCACCAACCTTATCTGTCGTTCATAAAAACTCAAGAACAAAATACATAACTATAAAATCAGTAGAGATGGTTGTTACCTTCTGGCATGCAGATTTCCATCTAATAAAATGATAGAACAATTTTTGGAAGACTTAAACAAGCATGTAAACTATAAATTATCGATTTTTATAAATAAGCTGTAGTGAATGGCTTTATGTAAACTGAAGCATTGAATATGAAAAAGACTATAGGATTTTCCTTTTCAAAAATGGCCATGAACGATCCATTTCACTATATTGGCCCATCATCATTGAGAAAAATTTTACCTAAAAAGGTTCACTACTTGTACAAATTAGTAAGTGGCTTCTCCTCTTCCCCAAGTTCATGACTTGTGAATGCTGTAACAACTTTTTATAAGTAAATACTCACTTCTTATTTAAAAACATCCTAATT
>NZ_JBHXAS010000244.1:0-2541 GCF_042727425.1 Peribacillus sp. NPDC060253 | reverse complement strand
GTGTATAAGAGACAGATAATAATGAGTTCATTATTTTCACATACATATAGTGTCACTCAACAATAGCTAGTATATGGTAATGCTTAATAACATAACCCCTTATGACACAGCTTATTTTAATATTCAAGTTCCTAATTATGGTATACGACACATATACCGCTTACTCCTTCATGGGAAATGATTTTATCAGTTCTTCAACTAACGGGATAGTAATCGAGAATGAGGAAGTATACCCATGAATGCTTCCTTCCTCCTATTAATTTTATAACAATCTGTATCGTTCGCCTGTGACGTTGTTCACTCATTAGACTTTATTTTCATAATGAATAAAAACCCAGTTTATGAATCATTGATCCATTCCGGTTCATTTGGGTATTTCATGACATCCTGAAAAATTGACCAAAACAAAGAGTAACTTAGATGCCATCACCCCTATTTTGCTAGAGAAATTGTGAACTTACTGGTTTGTGTTCGTATAGAAAATAAGATACTATTACGTTAAAATGACCGGCCAATAAGAGTAAGGGTGATATATATGAATGAGCGGAAACAACTGGTAGTTAAATATGCACACCAATTATTTATTGAAAAGGGTTATCAAGCAACATCCATTCAAGATATTTTAGATTATAGCGGCATTTCAAAAGGAACATTTTATAACTATTTTTCTTCTAAAAGCGAATTGCTTAAGGCAGTATTCCTTTCTACGCAAGTAAAATTCGAAAAGGAACGGAATGAACTGCTAATTGGGCAAAACCTGGCAGATATTGAAATATTCATCAAACAATCCGAATTACAAATGCACTCCAACAAAAGCAATAAACTCTTTTCCTTATATGAAGAAGTCATGATTTCTAATGATACCGAACTTAAAAATTTCATTACACATGCAAAATTCCAGCATATACATTGGCTTTCAAAACGGTTTCTCGATATATTCGGTGAAGAGAAAAAACCCTATATTTTGGACTGTGCCATTCTTTATTCCGGCATGATGCATCAAACGATTCATTTTAATGCCTTGGCTAAAGAGCCTGATTTCAACCCAACTGAAATTATCCGTTATTGTGTTGATAGGATTAAAACCATTTTCGAAGATGTAAGCCAATCAAATGTACAGCTTTTGGAACCAGATCTTATCAAGCAATGGCTGCCGGAGTGCTATACACAGCAGGATTTTAATACTGCACTCCTCCACTCTGCAAACGACCTAAAAAAGATGATCTTGAAGCTTTGTCAGGATGATGAAAGAGAACGTGTAAAAAACTTAAAGTTAATTCACTTTATCCAGGAAGAATTTTTACAAAACAGTGATACACGAATCTTTCTCATCGAAAGTGCACTGCTTTCCTTAAACAGCAATCCAAAGCTAAAAAACACATTGGAATTAAGTCAATTCGAAAAGATCATTGCCAATAACTAAATTGAAAATGGCCTCCTAAAAGGGGGTCCTTTCCTTTTTTGTGACAATTCTGCAAACATACAACTGGAATTCATGAAATTTTAGTATAATGACTTGTAGTATAAGTGACTTCAGGAGGAGTTTTTCATGAATATTATATTGCGTTTTCTTATCAACGGGTTGGTATTACTCGTCATTGACTGGCTTCTCGACTCCATCACGATTCAATCTTACGGTACAGCCCTGCTGGCGATTTTTATATTATCAATCATGAACTTGTTAGTTAGACCCATTCTGCAACTAATTACATTGCCGATAACTATCTTGACGTTCGGATTGTTTTCGTTCATTATCAATGCCTTCACGTTCCAAATCACTTCTTATGTAGTCAGCGGGTTTGTCATACATTCTTTTTGGGGAGCCCTAATCGGATCACTGTTATTGAGTTTCATTCAAAGTCTACTAATAAAAAAGAGTAAAAAAAACCGTCAGTAGGATGCTGGCGGTTTTTCGTATCCACCCTCATTTTCCATACCACCTTTCGATATTTCCCGGGCTATTCCCCTAAATTCCCCTATTATGTAATAGCTGTATTCGCTCATTTTTGACAATTAACAAGGAAAAAGGGCCTTTTATCCATAAGTATAACCGTACATACCGATTTCTATGGAAATGGAATGAATCGATTTATGGAGGAATGACATGTTCCAAAACATAAACCAAGATTTATGCTGTCCTTTATGCTCAGATTCCCCCCTCCCTTCGCTCTGAATTTCTGGTTAAAATTCTAATCCTTCACTAAAAGAAAAAAAAGTCACCATAACTGGAACACCGTCCGCATACTTCTCCCATTCCGGCTTAAAAGATGCATCAGTCATGGATTCAGTGGGTGATTCTCCAGAACCGATGGTTGGCTCCTACTATGACTCTGCCAGCGGAAAATCAGGGTCTTCGCTAAAGAACACCCTGCACGAAATCATCGATGACCATACAGGAATATCGAAAGGACTACTAAAGTCGACCCTCGATAAAAGCTTATTCACTACATAGATTCACTTCTTTTCGTATTACTTTTTCCGCATCTTCAAATTACGTATTAGTGAAAACGGTAAATTTTACATTTACAAATCTATAAAAAT
>NZ_JBHXAS010000243.1:0-2557 GCF_042727425.1 Peribacillus sp. NPDC060253 | reverse complement strand
ATCAAATAATATTTTATTTTGTTTACTTTAGCAATTAATATTTCTTTTTGTTTTTAATTTTGAATTTTTTATTTCAAAAATTTTAAAAATTGTGTAAACTATAATCAGTTCTTGTAAATGTTTGGTGAACTTGTAAACGTTTACACATATTTTTCAGGGAGGTCTTATATGAACAAACAACAGAATGAATTAGAACAGTCACTCAGTTCTCGTCACATGTCAATGATTGCTATCGGAGGCGTAATCGGTGCAGGTCTTTTTGTAGGCAGTGGCGCTGCCATACATAAGGTCGGGCCCGGCATCTTGGTTTCTTATGTAATTGCTGGTGTATTAGTGTTCTTGATAATGAAGAGTCTTGGTGAAATGGCCACTTCCAATCCATCAAGTGGTTCATTTTCAGAATATGCTCGGGATTCAATCGGCCCTTGGGCAGGTACTACTGTAGGGTGGCTTTATTGGTTTCAATGGGTGGTCGTTATTGCCATTGAAGCGATTGCAGGTGCAGCTATCATCAATATGTGGTATCCCGATATTCCTCTATGGTTTCTTGCTTTAGCCTTGACAATCGCCCTTACTTTAACAAATATCTTTTCAGTTAAATCCTTTGGAGAATTTGAATATTGGTTTGCCATGATTAAAGTAGCGAGTATTATTGCCTTTTTAATTTTAGGCGTGTCTTATATATTCGGATTTTCAGTGGAATCGGCAGTTGGAACCTCCAATCTTGTGCAAAACGGCGGGTTTTTCCCAAATGGTATAAGCTCCGTTTTTGTAGGGGTTATTACGGTATTTTTCTCTTTTGCCGGTACGGAAGTAGCGACTATTGCAGCAGCGGAATCAAAGGATCCTGTAAAGTCTGTCTCTAAGGCCATCAATAGTACAATATGGCGAGTCTTGATCTTTTATGTGGGCTCGATAGCCGTAGTGGTGACTTTACTGCCTTGGAATTCTGCTAATGTATTACAGAGTCCATTTGTTGCCGTTTTAGAAAACCTAGGTATTCCTTTTGCAGCTCACCTCATGAATTTCATCGTACTAACAGCTGTTTTATCATGCTTGAACGCTGGTTTGTATACAACATCCCGAATGCTCTTTTCTTTAGCTAAAAAAGGAGATGCCCCTAAATATTTTGGCAAGTTGAATAAAAATGGCGTTCCTTCAAGAGCTGTTTTTGCAGCTACCATTTTTTCTTATATTGCTGTGGTGATGAGTTATGTTTCCCCCGAGTTAGTTTTTCTGTTTCTAGTTAATTCATCAGGAGCGATCATTTTACTCGTTTATCTGGTTATTTCCATTTCTCAGTTGAGGATGAGAAATAGGTTAGAAAGAGAGAATCCCGATGCTCTGAAAGTGAAGATGTGGTTGTTCCCATATTTGACATATGCAACAATTCTGGGGATTTCCATCATATTGATTTCCATGGCTTTTATCGAGTCTACAAGAAGCCAGCTTTATTCTACACTTGTCTTAACTGGCATAATCATTGTGTTGACTCTTTTTTTCGGAAAAAAGAAAATGTATAGCACAGAGGAAAACAATAAACTATCCAATGATTTGCCACCACTAAAATAATCAAAAGCGTATTTCTTTCTATCTGATTAACTAAAAAAGCCTTACTTCTTCCATAAGGAAAAAGTAATGCTTCTTTCTATTAAATTTTCCCTTTTAGGAAAACATCAAAATGACTCCAGATATCTTCCAAAGATTCTAATCGTTGATGGATATCCTCTTGTTTCGTCTTCCCGACAAACATAATTAAAGCGTTAATTAGGCTCAATGGAGCAACAAAGGAATCAATAAAGCTAGGCATCTGACTCGATGCTGTCAATGGTATATCTGCATGAGGAACCAGAGGTGAGAGTAAATTATCAGTAATGGCAATTGTTGTGGCATTTTTTTCTTTTGCAAAGGAAAACATTTGAATAGTGCTCCTCGTATATCGAGAAAAACTTACACCGATCACTACATCTTGCTCATTTAAATCATACAATTTTTCTGACGAAGCCTCTACAGATTGCAACAATTCCACATTATTTAAAACCATTTGAAGATAATACTGCAAAAACACACCTAGAGAAATGGCACTGCGGTTTGCAATAACATATACTCTTCTTGCCTTTAATAAGCATTCCACTGCTTTATGGAAAGCATCTTCATCCAATCTCTCCATAGTGGAAGTGATATTTGCAATATCATCTTGAAACACTTCGTATACCCCAGCAGATTCTTTATTGTATACTTTTTGTGACATCTTTAATCTATCAGTCGTTGTTAGTTGTTGCTGAACAGAGCTCTGCATATACTGCTGCATCTCTGGATAGCCTGAATAGCCAAGAGAGGTTGCAAAACGCACAACGGTGGCATCACTTACATCAGACATTTTTGCTAGTTTTCCAACTGTAAAAAAAGGAACAGTTGTTTGATTCTCTAATATATATGTAGCTATCTTCACGTGGGACTTGCTCATTCCCCCTATTTGTCCAGCAATGTTTTGATACACGTTTGACATTAAAAAGAGCGCCCCTTTATTTATATTTATATATTTTCAGGAGTATAC
>NZ_JBHXAS010000242.1:0-2582 GCF_042727425.1 Peribacillus sp. NPDC060253 | reverse complement strand
AAGTGATAGAAGGCGTACAGCCGATGGTCCTCAGCTTCGTCGAGGAACGCGCCCAGTTGCGCGGGACTCCACACCATCACAGGGCTGGGAACCACGGCGGTCTCACGCCACCGAGCGACGCGCTCGGCCGTCCACAGCAACCCCTTGGGTCGTGCGCTGGAGCCCAACTCGACGTGCGCGGCCGCGTTGAAGGTAATGAGCTGCTGGGCAATGGCCGCGTTCAGTGCCGTGCGCAGGGTGCGGCGGATGGCGTGCCTTGTGGCCGGGCCGTTGGTCTTCCGGTACGGCTTCATCTCGGCCAGCTTCGCGCGCTCAGCGGCCAGACGGTCGCGCTCCTTGGCCGGCGGCCGCCCGGGCCGGGACCACTTCGCCCGCTGCTCCTGCTCTCGGCGGGCCGCATTCTCAGCACGGACCGTGTCCGACTCGTCGGCGATGGCGTCGAACATCTCCTGGACGTGGCCGACGTTCAATCGGTCGAGGCGGTAGTGCCCAACCCGCGGCTTCAGGTGGACCTTGATGTGGGAGCGGTAGCCCGCGTTCGTCGTGGTGCGCGTCTTCTTCCCGGCCATCCACCGGTCGAGCCACTCCCCCACGGTGGCCTTACCGTCCAGCGGTACGCCCACGCCGAGGCGCCGCTGCACCTCAGAAATCTCTGGGATGGAAGCGCGGCGCGCTGCGATGTCGGCGAGCAGGTCGCCGACGCGCCGCTGTTCCTCCACGTCGTCTCCCGGTAGGGAGAGGATGGCTTGCAGGCGGGACAGGTCGCCTTGGGCCTCGGCCACGCTGCCGTAGCCGGTCCTGCGAAATGTGCGTCTCTTGCCCTCGGCGTCCGGCGGCAGCTCCTGACGGAGACCGACAGAGCCGTGGGCCCTCTTCTTCAGCTGTGGGCACGCGTTACCCAACAGCTTGCCGTCGCCCCCGCGGCACTCACATCGGCGGTAGACGCTCCCCGCGCGGCGCGCTGACGGCATGGCCTACTCCTTTCATTCGGGAGGCTCGGACGGCCCGGCGTCCAGACGCACCAGCCCCACCCCCACTACATGGTCCGCGACCTCGTTGAGCCGGTCGAGCATCGACTGGTCCATGCCTGCATTGGGGCGCACGGCGACCGCCAATCCGTGTTCGGTCCTGATCGGTACGAGCAGTTCACCGTCGGGCACGTCGTCCGAAAAGACATACCAGACCCGTGGACGCGCTGACGCCATGCAGTCCTCCCCCACCCATCGCTCATGCGTTCGAATGTGGTCGCATACCTGCACCTTATGGTCAGTAGATGCGGTACCCGCATGATCGCATCACAGGTCCCACAGGTCTACTGTCGGTTCACGCCTGCCACCCAGAGTGATGCAATGCGGAATGCATTCCTCATTCGGGGGAATGCGGGGGAGCCAAGGTGTCGATGAGCCGCAGGAGTCGCTCCCGCTGGTCTGTCGGCAGCTGGTCCAGCTTGCGCACGTAGGCCTTGGCCTCTGATGAGCCGCCGATGAGTGGGTCGACGCCGAAAAACTGGCTGCCGGCCGCGTCCTGGAGGGTCTCCACGGGCAGCTCGCAGGCCGCAGCGAGAGCGCGCAGCTCCTCATACTGGGGGGGCGTGATCGTCTCGCCCGTCTCCAGGCGGTAGATCCAGCCGCGCGTCACCCGAGTGCCCGTGGTCGCGTCAACCGCCTTGGCGGCGAAGGCGGACAGCCCCTCATTCAGCTCCGCGCGCCGCCGCCGGATCAGGTCGGCGAACTGTGTCCGCCGTTCAGGCGCTGGCGTGGTTCCAGCGGGAGACGTGTCGTTGGGGGCCATGGGGCTCATCCTGCCACTCCTGCGGTCAGAGGTATTCACGGGCCGTTCAGGGTCTGCACTGTCCAGAGAGACGTACGGGCAGGTCGCTTGGGCCGTTCATTCCATGCACTGGACGGATTGTTCAGCACATCGGCCGATCACGCCAGATCGCAGAGAGTCATTGACCAATTACATACCTGCGCCCGCGCACGTTCGATCGACTAGACAAAGCGTTCAGCGCATGGAATGATCACGTCCATCGCCGTTCAGTGCGATGAACAGACCGTCCCGTGAGGTGAACGTGAGCGATACCCCCACCCCGCCCACCATGTACGCGGTCGTCAGTGGCGACCGACTCAAGACGTTCATGGAGCGCACCGGCACCGGTGAGGCAGTCACCAGCCGCGAACTCGCCGCCCTGGCCGGAGTGGCGCACGGCACGATCGGCGCCCTCATGTCCGGCACCCAGCGCCTGGTCCCCGAAGACAAGGCCAAGGCGATAACCCGCGCCATCGGCATCGACCTCTTGGTCCTCTTCATCCCGATGGAGCGCGCAGGCCGCACCTTCATCCCGGCCCAGCCGCAGAAGGAGGCCGTGTGAGCGTCAAGAAGGTTGAGCCACTGACCCCGGAGCAGGTCCTGGACCTGCCCGCGATGCCCCCGGTCAAGGCCGCGTTCGCCGCCCTGAACATCAGCGAAGGCAACGGCTACCAGCTGATCCGCCAGGGCGCATTCCCCATCGAGGTGCTCGAGTTCGGCCGCGCCAAGCGCGTGCGGAAGGCCGACCTGGTCGGCTTCCTCGGCCTCTCCCT
>NZ_JBHXAS010000241.1:0-2586 GCF_042727425.1 Peribacillus sp. NPDC060253 | reverse complement strand
GGCCTCGCCGCCGTCGTCGTCGTGCTTCATCGCGCGCACCAGCTGCGGGATGAAGACGGAGTTGAGGGCGCCGCCGCCGACGCCACCGACCCCGCCCTGGCCGAGTGCCTCGGCGCCATCGGTGAACTGGTCGAACGCACCGGCGACCCGGAGGCCGTCTACGCCTGGATCCACCGTGTCTTCAGCCGCGAGGACCTGCGGATGGTCGCCGCGCAGCACGGCATCACCGTGCACGAGACCCGCGTGCCGGCGGAAGAGCAGCCGGCCGAGACGATCGTCATCTGGACCGCTACCGGCGGCCTGGCTATCGCTCCGCAGGGACAGCACCCCGCCGACACCCTCACCCAGCTGCGCGCCGCCATCGCCGAGCTCTACGAAGGGCAGCGCCTGACCGCCGAGTCCCAGGCCGCCGCCGCCCAGGCGGCGCGTTGAGCAGCACCGCCGCGCGCACCCGGGACACCCCGGACCGTGCGGCCGCACCCCAGCACGTCCACGGCGCCCTGTTCGTGGACATGGACAACTTCCGCGCCCGCTACGAGTGCACCCGCCCCGGCTGCCCGCAGCCGAAGGAAGGCCCCGTCTGCGCGAACGACCGCCTGGAGGGCAACGACGGCCTCCCGGTCCGCCGCGGCGCCCTCGGTGTCGCGCACTTCATCGCCGGCATCAAGACACACCACCTGAACACGTACCACGGGGGCACCCCTTGACCGACTCACAGACCGCCGATCTCCGGGCCGCCGCCCGCGAGTTGCACGACGCTGGCCTGTGCGTCCTCCCCATCAAGGCGGACGGCAGCAAGCGGCCGGCCGTGTCGTGGATGCAGTACAAGGTGAACCGCAGCACCCCCGCCGAACACGATGCCTGGTTCGACGGCGACCGACCGCGAGGCATCGCCGTGGTCTACGGAGCCGTATCCGGTGCTGTCGAGCTGATCGAGTTCGAGGGCCTCGCCATCCGCGAGGGCCTGCTGAACGACGTCACCGAGATCATGGAGGCCTCCGGCCTCGGCGAGCCCTGGACCGCGATCCTGAACGGCTGGGTGACCGAGTCGCCCAGCGGCGGCCGCCATTACCGCGTCCGCCTCGACGGCGCCGCCGTACCGCCGAACCGCAAGCTGGCCTCCCGACTCGCCGAGGAACACGAGTGGGACGACAACGAGCGTCAGCGGGTCGCTGAGAAGCCCAACACGAAGATTGTCCGCGTCCTCATCGAGACGCGCGGTGAAGGCGGTTACGGCCTGGTCGAGCCGTCCGGCCCCGCCGTCCACGCCTCCGGCCGTCCCTACGTCCGCGTGGCAGGCTCGCCGGCCACGATCCCCGTCCTCGACGCAGACACCATGGGCGCCATCCGGGACATCTGCCGGATGGTCGACCAGATGCCCGTGCCCGAGGCGCCGAAGACGGCCCCCAAGGCGGCGGAGCCGCTGCCCGGCGGAGGCCTGCGGCCCGGCGAGGACTACGAGGCCCGCGCGGACTGGGGCGAGATCCTGCGCGGCACGTTCCGGCCCATCATCACGCGCGGCAACACCACCTACTGGGGCTGGGCCGACGGCGTCGGCAGCGTCAAGGCCACCACTGGCCGCGACCCGGAGAAAGACCGCCTGTGGGTGTTCGCCACCGGCTCGGAGTTCCAGGCCGACACGCCTTACAGCAAGTTCGGCGCCTACACGCTGCTGGAGCACGGCGGCAACTTCAAGGCCGCGGCCGCCGAGCTGCGTCGCCAGGGGTACGGCACCGAGCCGCCCCGCCGGCGCCTGTCCTCCGTGCCCGCGCAGTCGCAGCACTTCGCCGACGGGTCCTCGGCGCTCGACCACGCCCCCGACCCCCAAGAGGGCGGATTCGAGGGCGGCCCCCACCTGCGCTCTGTGTCGTCCCGTCCCGAGCTGGACATCACGAACGAGGCCGACGGCATTGACGGCGTCCTGGCACTCATGGCCGACGGCCGTCTGCCCGACCTGTACAAGCGGTCCGGCGGGCCGTGCTGGGTGTACCGCGACGACAACGACGACCCGGTGGTACAGCAGCTGGGCACCGACAACCTGCGCGCCTACCTCGCCGACCACCTCACCAGCTACACCCTGAAGCGAAACCCGGTCACCGAGCAGCTGGAGGAAGAGCGCGAGCTGCTCATGCCCAAGAGCTGCTCCACGATCCTCGGCCGGAAGGACTGGCCCCTGCCCGTCCTCCGGGGCGTTGTTACCTCGCCGGTCATCCGCCCCGACGGCACGCTGCTCGACTCCCTCGGCTACGACCGGGCGACCGGCCTGTACCTGGAGCCCCGGGTGCCGCTGCGCCGCCTCGCCCCCCAGGTGACGCGGGACAGCCTCGACAGGGCCAAAAGCATCGTCCTCGACCAGGTGCTGAAGGACTTCCCCTGGGTCGCGGCCAGCGACCGCGCGCACTACCTGGGCGCGCTGCTGACGCCGATCTTGCGGCCCTACTTCCACGGGCCGACACCGATGTTCGTGCTCACCGCGACGGCCGCCGGGTCCGGCAAGAGCCTGCTGAAGGACATCTTCCGGCACTGCTACGGCATCGCGGACACGGCCTGGCCCGAGAACGACACCGAGTTGCGGAAGAGCATCAC
>NZ_JBHXAS010000240.1:0-2744 GCF_042727425.1 Peribacillus sp. NPDC060253 | reverse complement strand
CCATTATGGATGCCCTTCTTTGCGTGTTATATCAGGTTTGAAAATAGTAAATTCAGGATGTGAAAAGTGAAAAAATATTGATAAAAAGGGTGATAAATGTTATATTACTTTCGTGTTAATGACCGAATGAACAATATAGTCATTAGTCATTTTTTGTTTGGAAAGTAATATATATAAAGGATCAAGATAAAAAATCCAATCTATATATTGCAGAAGCAAATGACTTAATTCATGTATTCTTCAACCCATTTTTCACTGATGAAAATTATTAAATTAAACGGCATATTCGTCGTTAAGGAGGACTTGGTAGGCGTGTTAAAATCTTTAAAGGGTGAATTCTTAGCAATAATAAAACATCCTATGATACTCATTTCGATAATAGGGATCATCATGATTCCCTTGCTATACAGCGGAACGTTCCTTTGGGCGTTTTGGGATCCATATGGTAAGGTCGACCAATTGCCTGTCGCCATTGTCAATATGGATGAGGGTGCCGAGTTTAATGAATCGGAACTGACAATAGGAAAAGACTTAGTGAAAGAGCTAAAGGAAAAAAAGGATTTCGATTGGCATTTCGTCAGTCAAAAAGAAGCGAATGAAGGTCTGGAAAATCAAGATTATTACATGAAAATAGAAATCCCGAAAAACTTTTCGAAAAATGCAACGACCTTGCAAGAGGACAATCCGGAAAAACTCGATTTAATTTACACGTCGAATGAAGGGTTTAACTATATATCTACTAAGATAGGTGACGCAGCTTCCGAGAAAATCAAAGGGGAAGTTTCGGCAGCCGTTACGAAAACCTATGCCGAATCAATGTTCGACAATTTGAACGAAGTTGCTGACGGACTAAAAAGTGCCAGTGATGGTGCGGGAAAATTGAAAGATGGAACCGATACAGTGAAAAATGGATCGAGTGAACTTGGTGATGGAATTAACTCTGCTAAAGAAGGTTCCAAAAAAGTGGATGAAGGAATAGATTCCGTCCATTCAGGTTCTGTTGAAATCCACGAAAATCTAGAAAAACTGGCTGAAAAATCACTGACCTTTTCCAATGGGGTCGGTTCGGCAGCTATGGGATCAAAAGAGCTAAATCAAGGGTTACAGCAATTTAGCTCTGGTGTTGGACAAATGAAAGATGGGCAAACCAAGCTCTTACAAGGAGCCCAAAAATCTGAAGCGGGAACTGGTGAATTGGCCACTGGACTGCAACAATCATTAGAAGGTTTCAACCAGATAGAAGAAAAGCTGCCAGCCTTGACAGAGGGAGCAAATGGGGTAGCTGCTGGGGCTAGTCAGCTTTCAGGTTCATTGTCTGAATGGAGTGCAGCTTCGAGTGAAGCGAAAGCAGGAGCTTCTGAAGTTTCTGCAGGCTTGGAAGAAGTTATTTCCGGATTAAAACAACAATCCGGAGCTACGGATGATCCTGACGAGAAAGCACGTTTGGATGGAGTGATTGCTTCTCTGTCTCGTATTAGCGAAGGGAGTAGAGGTGTTTCTGAAGGTGTAGGGAAACTCTCGGCGAGTGCTTCTGAAATTGCTAAAGGCGGAAACAGCCTAAGTGATGGAGCAGAACAATTGGGAGAAGGCACAAGTGCGCTAAGCGGCGGTTTCACTCAATTGAAACAAGCTCAAGATAAACTTGCAAATGGTGCGAATGAACTGAAAAACGGTCAAGGTCAATTGGTGTCTGGATTGACAACATTTGGCGATAGCATAGATTCAGCTCAGAGTGGGCTTGGACAGTTAACCGAAGGCAGCAATAACTTAGTCAGCGGGCTTGATCAGCTAGAAGATGGATCCAAGCAATTATCTAGTGGAACCTCACAGCTTTCGGAAGGTTCGAAAAGCCTGATTACAGGAACAGATAAGTTGAAAGAAGGTTCATCCAGCCTAACGAGTGGTATGGGAGAACTGGCGAATGGAGCCATTAAGCTACAAGATGGAATCGCCAAACTTTCTGATGGATCGGAAGAATTACATGACGAATTGAAGGATGGAGCAAACGAAGCAGGTAAAATTAAATCCAATGAAGATGTATATGACATGTTTGCAAGTCCAGTGAAAGTGGATAAACTGCCAATAAATAATGTACCTAACTATGGCACTAGTTTTGCACCATATTTAATTTCATTGAGTTTATATATCGGGGCTATCGTTCTGACGATTATCTTCAAGTTAAGAGAGCCTGCTGTTAAGCCTGCTAATGGATTCAGCTGGTTTATTAGTAAATACAGTGTCATGGCTCTCATAGGAATCTGTCAAGCCATTTTGGTGGACTCAATATTAATATTAGGACTTGGAATCAATGTCACGAGTCTTCCGTTATTTTTTGCAGTAAGCATCCTTGCAAGCTGTACATTCATGGCTATCATTCAGTTCCTAGGATCAGCCCTTGATAATCCGGGTCGGTTTATAGCATTATTAATTTTAATTCTTCAACTGACGAGCAGTGGCGGAACATTCCCAAATGAATTGGTTCCCGGCTTCCTGCAAGGTTTCACACCATTCTTACCGATGACTTATTCGATAAATGCTTTTCGAGCAGTCATCTCAACAGGAGATTATAGCTTCATGTGGCATAATCTTAGCATATTAGCCATATTCCTTGTTGTGGCATTAGTATTATCACTTCTTTACTTTATTTATCGATTTAAAAAATTGAACGATGCAGTGACCGAAAAACAGGAAGATGCAACAGTATAATAAAAAACAGCGCCCCTTACGGGACGCTGTTTTTTATC
>NZ_JBHXAS010000239.1:0-2805 GCF_042727425.1 Peribacillus sp. NPDC060253 | reverse complement strand
TCCCACGCACCCGTACGTCCTACCCTGGCTACTGATATAATAGATTCTATTAAAAAAAGGTCAACCAGTAAAAACTGGCTAACCTTATAATACGAGCGCACCCGTTAGTTTAAGTAGATTTGTTAACAAACTCCCCATATAACACTATTTATTAATAACAATCGATAATTTACATGCTCGTTTAAGTCTTCCAATAGTTGATTTAGAAGTTCATTTGATGGAAATTTGCATTCAAGAAGATAACAGCCATCTCCACTGATTTTAAAGTTATTTATGATGTATTGCTCTTGTGTTTTTAGGAACGACAGATAAGGTTGGTGATAAGAGCTTTGTGTAATGATTGTAATAAAAGCATGGATAAAACAACCTAATTTAACTTGATTAACTTTAATGGCATATCCCTCAATCACTCCATTATCTTCTAATTTGGCAACTCTAGATGCAGCTGCTTGACCAGTCAAATGGACTTTCTCCCCCAATTCTTTCATCGTGATTCGACTGTTTTTGGATAGTTCACGCAAGATACCCATATCCGTATTATCTAACATTTATTCAAATCCTTTCATTTATCAAGTCAAATGGCCAAAAGACTTGATTTTATCTATGTATTTGCTAATTGGCCATAGTATAAACTATACGTAGATCAAAGAAAAGGAGCGATAAAGATGAATATTAAACAAATTCGAAATGCCACACTTGTTGTCGAATATGCAGGCAAAAAGTTTTTAATAGATCCGATGTTAGCTGAGAAAGGTACGAACCACCGTTCCCAAATTCATTAAGACAAGATCAATTTAATCCTTTAGTTAGTTTACCAACATCGATTGAAAAAATTATTCATGATATAGAAGCTGTCATTGTCACTCACCTACATCTAGACCACTTTGATGATGTTGCCAAAAAGGTATTGCCAAAGGATATCAAAATGTTTGTTCAAAATGAAGAAGATGCTACAGAAGTTAGAAACGCCGGTTTCCAAAATGTAGAGGTTTTACAAGAAGATACAGTCTTTGAGGGTATCCAATTAGTCAAAACAAAAGGCGAGCACGGAAGAGGAGATATATTAAAACTTGCTGGTTAAGTATGTGGCGTTGTCTTCAAACATTCAAATGAAAAAACGTTATATGTAGCTGGTGATACAGTATGGTATGAAGCAGTCCAAAAAGTGATTGATACAAATAAACCAGAAATCATTGCTGTAAATGGTGGAAATAATCAATTCTTTGAAGGCGGTTCTCTCATCATGGGGAAAGAGGATATCTATGAGGTGTATAAGTCTGCCCCTAACGCTCAGATTATTGTGAGCCACATGGAGGCTGTCAATCACTGGACACTATCAAAAAACGAATTAAAAAGCTTTCTTGATGAAAATAGAATCTCCTCTACTGTTTTAATCCCAGATGATGGCGAATCATATACATTTTAAAACAGACAAAACAATTAGTTTTCATGTTGAACGAGAGGAGAGATCATCATGTCAGTTGAAACAAATAAAGAATTAGTTTGTAGTTTTTATGAAGCACTTGAACAAGAGAACTATGAGGAACTTAAAGATTTCTGCCATCAAGACTTTGTATTTTATCCACAAGTTGATACGCCGTTTTATGGCGTAGAAGGTCTTATCGAATCAGAAAAGAACAACTTTGATGCTTTTCCAGGCTTCAAAATGCCGATTAAATCTCTTGCGGCTGAAGGAGATCAAGTAGCCGTTTATTTCATATTTGAAGGTTCGCATACAGGTACTCCATTTCATGGTGCCACCGCAACAGGAAAAAACGTTAAATTTTCTCTTCTGATGCTTTTACGAATTGCGGACGGCAAAATCATTGAGAAAAGATCTCATGTTGATAAGCATGATATTCTCCGGCAACTTGGCGTTAACTCCTAACTCTTTAAAAGATAACTATTGTGATAGTTTCTTAACTAGTCAATTTAGCTAATCATGAGAACCTTTAAGGGTCTTTCAAACTATAGACAATTTGGACGTTGATTGGAACGTAGGGCACTCGCTTTCCGCGGGCGGTCCGCCCTCGGGGCCTCCCTTAGACGCGCTTTTCTAAGCAGGAGTCTCGTACCTTCCGTTCCAATCAAGTTTGTTTTAACTTTTAGATAGAACCCTTTTGCCTAGAGTTTTTTTTAAAAAAATAGAAGTATTAAAACTTGAGGTGATGAGGATGCTTTCTAAACATGATTCTATTCGCGAGACCAACTTGAAATGATTACTTTAGATCAACTGGTGCCACCGAACCTTTGGTTCGTAAAATGGAGGCTGCCATTAATTAAAAAAAGATGGCCAATTGGACATGGAAGGTCCAAAAATGGCCTAACCTAGTGGGCTCGTAGAGCCCCAATCTCTTAACTTTAGGCGAAAATTCAAAAGGGATTTCAAAAGGGGTTCGGAATTTTTTAACTCCGAACCCCTTTTGTCTACAAACAGTGAGACCCTTTAAGGGTCTTTTTTATTATTCTAAAAGCTATTGATGTGATAATTAATTAATAACTACCGTGTTAGTCCGTACTCTGTGTGTCCAGCCAGCTCTAATGTCATTTTCTTTAGTGAATGATTTAAACCGTCCGTTTGTTTAATTACTTGAATAAGCTAATTAACAACGTAATTGAAAGTAAAATGGTCAATAGTTTTTCAATACTTTTCTCCTATTCATAACATTTCTATGTTTCTAGAAAAATAGAAAGTAATAACAATAACTTAACAATGAGGCTATAGGGATTTTTCAACTTTTTCATTAGTAAACTCCTTCATATCAAAATATTTATTGACATCCATTAATAATGAACGTATAGTTT
>NZ_JBHXAS010000238.1:0-2811 GCF_042727425.1 Peribacillus sp. NPDC060253 | reverse complement strand
TGTGAAAATACACCTGCTGCGAGGCCATATGGGGTATCATTGGCAAGCTGGATGGCTTCCGCTTCATCTTTAAACTTTTGTACAGTCAGTACTGGGCCAAATATTTCTTCCTGAACAATTCTCATGTCCGGTTTGGTATCAACAAATATTGTCGGCTCAACAAAATAGCCCTTATCAAGCCCGTTGCTTGTGATACGCTTGCCGCCGCAAGCTAATGTCGCCCCTTCTCCTATGCCAAGTTGAATATATTGGAGTACCTCATTCATATGTGCTTCACTGACAAGGGCACCCATTTGTGTAGACGGTTGATCACCAGGGCCGACCCGGATCTTTTTCGCTTTCTCTATCAGTCTATCGACAAACTTGTCGTGAATGCTCTCTTCAAGCAGCAAACGCGATCCTGCATTACAAACTTGGCCAGTGTTTACAAAAATTCCATATAAAGCATAATCCACGGCTGTCTCAAAGTCTGCGTCGGCAAAAACGATGTTAGGTGACTTGCCGCCTAATTCAAGTGCAATGTTTTTAATATTTCCAGATGCTTTTTGCATGACGTTTCTTCCTGTTGACGTGCTGCCAGTAAACGAAACCATATCGACTTTATCACTTTCCGCTAGTTCATTTCCTACTGTTCCCCCACCACCCATAACTAGATTTGCAACGCCATCTGGTATGCCTACTTCTTTGATAATCTCGAACAATTTAGTGGTGGTAACCGGAGTTATCCCGGCTGGTTTAAACACAACTGTATTTCCTGCAGCAAGGGCAGGGGCTATTTTCCAAGCCCCCGTCAGTAAAGGGAAATTCCACGGAGCGATCAGTCCACATACCCCTACCGGCTCTCGAACAACCATGGCCTGTACAGGACCGGAAACTGGATACGTTTGGCCGTCCGGTTTAGTGACTAAACCGGCATAATAACGAAAACAATCCGCTGCATCCGCAATGTCAAACTCTGCTTCTTTCAGAGGTTTTCCGGTATTGGCTGTTTCAAGTTGGCTAAGCTCAGATGCCTGTTCTTCAATTTTCTCAGCTATTTTAAATAAATAGGAAGCCCGTTCCGAAGCCGGCAGGTCTGACCAAATCCCGGAATCAAATGCGGTTCGTGCCGCATCAATGGCCATCCGGGCATCTTCTGCATTTCCGTTGGGAGCCTCCGCAATGATCTTGCCGTTTGCCGGGTTAACAACATTACTCTTTTGTTTACACAAAGAATCCATCCACTCACCGTTTATAAACATTTTCAGATTCAACAATTTGAAAATACCTCCTGTTCGTTATTCTTACTTTTTAGCAATATCAGATCCATAAAAGGCTAATAATGTACCCGCAGCATGTGTAGGCATACGCATGTTGCGGGTACACCATGGCGACCGCCCATTTAAAACTCCCATCAAGCCGGTCGCCGATTAAACAATTAAAGATCAACATTAATCTAGTTAAATTATTAAATTAATGTTGTGTTTTTCGCCTCATAAGTTTTTTGAAATAATTCCAAATAATCTGCAGGTGTTACTTTTCGTGAATTAGACTGTGTACATAAATGAACTGATGCCCCTTCAGCGAGGAATGGGAAATCTTCGGGATTGACATTACTTAAATCTCGAAAATCAGGAATGCCAATTTTACGTGCAAGCTCTTTTAACAATATAACACCATCATAAGCAGCTTCTTCTATTGTTTTCCCTTCTTTATTTGCTCCAAGTTTTTCAGCTACAATTGCATGCTTTTCCGGATTTGAAGGAATATTAAATTCAAACACATGTGGTAGAAAGATAGAATTTGCTACCCCATGTGGAGTATCGTAAAGACCGCCGAGTGGTTCAGCCATAGCATGTACAGCACCAAGATCCGCGTTATCAAATGCCATACCTGCAATTAAACTGGCTACAAGCATATTTTTCCTTGCCTCTAAGTCGTTCCCATTTTCTACAGCTAACGGAAGATACTTAGCAATTAATTCAATTGCATAAAGGCTGAGAGCATCGGAAATGGGTTCAGCAATATTGCTGGTATAAGCTTCGATAGCATGTGTAAGTGCATCCATTCCGGTAGCAGCGGTAATAGATTTAGGCAGAGTTAGAGTTAATTCAGGATCCAAAATTGCTAGTTTTGGAGCCAATTTAATGTCAAGTATAGCTTCTTTCTGTTTTGTCACTGTATCTGTAATGACAGAACCTGTTGTAACCTCACTTCCAGTACCTGAAGTTGTAGGGATACAAATAAGTGGAGTTATTTCTCGCTCTAGTAAATTTACACCATAACGATCTCTAAGCTCTCCTCCATGGGTTAAAAGTGTACCAATTGCTTTTGCTGTATCCATTGAACTTCCGCCGCCAAGACCTATCAAAAGATCTATTTCCTCGTCTTTAAATTGTTGATAGGCTCTTTGGCAATCTACATCTTTTGGATTAGGAGTAATTTCATCAAAAACAATATAATTGACACCTTCTTGGTCTAACGAATCGGTAACCTTTTGTAAAATTCCAGTTTGCGCCAGTCCTTTATCGGTAATAAGAAGTGCCTTTTTCCCTCCTAGCTCTTTTGCTCTTTTCCCAATATTTTTAACTTTTCCGTTCCCAAACTCTATAGAAGTAGGAAGATTGAAATTAAAATCCCAGATCATCATTAATATCCCCTTTCAATTTTTCAACATGTGTAGTAGTACAGTGACTCACTCTCTTTTACTCTTTTTCTCTTTTATCTCAACTTCTCCATTTTTAATGATCAAACCACTTGGTTGGCTCCACTTCTAAATTAATGTTGATTTGTTTTACCTCACTAAACTCATCTAAACCAAAAGTTCCTAAT
>NZ_JBHXAS010000237.1:0-3011 GCF_042727425.1 Peribacillus sp. NPDC060253 | reverse complement strand
TTCAAAAGGGGTTCGGAATTTTTTAATTCCGAACCCCTTTTGTCTACAAACTGAAATGGGTAGTCCTTAAAAGGGCTATCCATGTTCCCGATCAACCTTTTTCTTTTACATTCAATTTTATAAAACAATATAAACATCGCCATTTTCTATTTCAACATTGAATGTTTTAACGCAGCCATTATCAGGTTTTTGGACTTTTCCATTCTTGACACTGATTTTCCAGTCATGCATCGGGCAAAAGACGTGATCACCACTCACAATGCCTTCCACCAGAACTCCACCTTTATGTGGGCACCGATTTTCAATAGCCCGGAATTCACCATTAGCTAAATGAAAAAGAGCAATTTCTTGAGAGCCTATGGTTACTGTTTTCCCCAGATTTTTTGGCATTTCCTTTACTGTTGAAACCTTTATCTTTTGAAGCGTTTTCCCCATTTAGGCTTCCCCCATATTCATTTATTTGATATAGCTGGAATTTTCACTTTTTGAAATAAACCGGTTTGGATCGCATTGCTCTCAATGATTTCTTTCCACGGTTCTTGCAATACAGATAAAGCTTCATTTAAACGTTGATTAAGCTCAATCCTTTTTTGCTTATCACTAGTAATCGCCTTAATGGAATCGACCCCTACACGCTCAACCCAGACAGACGTTCTTTCTAAATAATTGGCTGTCTCCCGATAATGTTGAATGTATGCACCTGTAATTTCAATTACCTCATCACTTGTTTTCACCTTGCATAATAATTCAGCGGCTCTTAAATGGGTTCCGCCGTTGCCGCCAATATAAATTTCCCACGCACCGTCTACACCGACAACACCAAGATCTTTGATACCGGATTCAGCACAATTACGAGGACATGCAGACACAGCCATCTTAACCTTATGCGGTGTGCCTACACGTTCAAATTTCTTCTCCAGGGCAATGCCCAGCCCAATTGAATCTTGGGTGCCAAAGCGGCAAAAGTTTTCACCGACACATGTTTTCACAGTTCGGAGGGTTTTTCCATATGCATATCCAGAAGGCATATCCAGGTCGGCCCATACACTTGGAAGGTCTTCTTTTTCAACACCGAACAAATCTATTCTTTGCCCGCCTGTAACCTTAAGTAACTTAACATTATACTTATCGGCAACATTTGCTATTTTCCGTAATTGATCAGGATTAGTGACGCCCCCATACATTCTTGGCACAACAGAAAATGTGCCATCCTTTTGAATATTTGCATGCAGTCTTTCATTGACATAGCGGGATTCTTTTTCATCTTCATATTCAACAGGATGAATCATCCCTAAGTAATAGTTCAGTGCCGGTTTACACTTCGAGCATCCGTCACTTGTATTCCAGCCGAGAACATTCATAACTTCTCGAGTATGGGTCAGATTTTTTTCGCGTATTTCAGCAACAACCTCATCTCTGGATAAAGTGGTGCACGTGCATATGGATTCCTTCTGGTTTGACTCACTGAAATCAGCGCCCAATGTCATCTCGAGAATATCACCGACTAACGGCTTACATCCTCCGCACGATCTTGAAGCACTTGTGCAGCCTTTTACTTCCTCAATACTCGTTAACCCATTAGATTCGATAGCCGTCATGATATCGCCTTTCGTTACTCCATTACAACCACAGATGATATCTTCATTTGACATCGTAGTGACCAGGCTGACACTGGGTCCTTCACTCGCTCCAACTTCTAAATATTCGGAAACTTCAGCATTTTTATCAATCATGCTCAATAGGTTATTGCTTTCGGTGGTATCCCCGAATAATACCGCACCAGAAATTCTCCCATTTCGAATCATTACTTTTTTGTAAGTACCATTCCATTCATTAAATTCCTTGATTGATTTAGCTTGTTCATCCTCGAAAATTTCTCCAGCCGAAAATACATCAACACCGGATATTTTTAGCTTAGTAGAGAGCACTGAACCCTCGTAGGCTTTGCCTTCCATCCCGCAAATCCTTTTGGCTAGTACTTTGCCCTGTTCATAAAGGGGAGCGACCAAACCATATACCATCTCACGGTGTTCCGCACATTCACCAACCGCAAAAATATTCGGGATTCTAGTTTGCATATAATCGTCCACGATAATTCCTCGATTGACAGGGATGCCGCATTTTTGGGCCATTTGAAC
The DNA here is from genome assembly GCF_042727425.1 of Peribacillus sp. NPDC060253. NCBI lineage: Bacteria > Bacillati > Bacillota > Bacilli > Caryophanales > Bacillaceae > Peribacillus > Peribacillus sp. NPDC060253. Next base: position 873 of record NZ_JBHXAS010000237.1, on the reverse strand, counting down.
ATTTGGTTTAATCCCAACTGCCATGACCACTAAATCGGCGCTGATTTCATCGCCATCACTAAAGCGTAATCCTTTAACATCAATTTCACCTAAAACCTCTTGAGTCTGCTTCCCCAGATGAAAATTCATTCCCTGGCTTTCAAGTTCCCTTTGCAGCATTTTTCCTGCTGTTGGATCTAACTGCCTATCCATCAAATATTCCGAAAGGTGAATAACCTCTACCTGCATTCCTAGATTTAAAAGACCCCTAGCTGCTTCAAGACCCAGTAATCCTCCACCAATAACTGCAGCCTTTTTATTGATTTTAGAATATTCAAACATTTTTTCGCAATCTTCAATATTTCGAAAGGCTGTCACTCCTTTTTTATCCGCCCCCTTTATAGGTAGTATGAAAGGGATTGATCCGGTAGCTAAAATTAATTGATCATATTCGACTTCACGATTTGTGTCTGAGTAAATGATTTGCTTTGCCATGTCGATGTTCGTGACCGTTTCACCTGAAAAAAGTGTAATATTGTTTTCTTTGTACCAGTTCCAATCATTTATTGTTATATCATCTATCGTCGTAGCCCCTTGCAATACATTCGATAGTTGGATTCGATCATAATTCGGATGTGGCTCACTTCCGAAGACGGTCACCTCAAACTTTTCTGGTTGAATTTTCAAAATTTCTTCTATACATCTTACTCCAGCCATACCATTCCCAATGAGTGCCAATTTCTGCTTAGCCATGTTTTTTCCCCCAATAAGATTTTTTTGAAAGGATTATGTGTTTGATTATAGGTGAGGTCACTATTTATAACAACAAGTGTGTTATAAAATCTTACATGAATTTTGAAAATTAATAATTAATGTTAGTTTTTATTACAAATA
>NZ_JBHXAS010000236.1:0-2998 GCF_042727425.1 Peribacillus sp. NPDC060253 | reverse complement strand
TAGGATATAAAACTCCACAAGCCATTGAAGATCAAATTACAAAAACAGCTTAAGATTTAACTTTTTTGTGTCCAAAATATTGACTCAAATCCAAATTGATAATCTTAGTTGGATTGCAACACAGCTAATTATTGCCCCTAACAGCCCCTTGTATAATAAAGGAACGTTAATTGGCAAAAGAACTAAAGAAAAGTATATTACTTTACAATAAAAATACAAAGATAAGCCGAATTTCCTAAGGGAAAAATACTTAATATAACTCTTTCTTATTTTAATTGTATAAAAGAGGTGTTCCTGTTGAATGGAGTGATTATAAGCAATATAGACTAACTCATATAGTCTGTTTAAATGCTTTAGCTAGAGCGGGCAATAAAATTATTCCTTCAAATTATAATTTTGTTTCTAACCAGTTAAACATTAAAGAAGTAAATAAAAGAATGAGCAGTATAAAGATATTTGATTTGTCTAGTGAAGGAACATTGAAATATCTAAAAGGTGCTAGTGGTTCTAAAGTCTTAGCTGAAGACATCATTGCATCTGTAGAGAAATAATTCTTGAATTCCCCATTTTCAAATTTTAAAATGGCCGAAAAATCAAATTGATTTTTCGGCAGTGGTGTCTTACTCATGCCTTAAAGACAGTTCCGAACTTAAGCTATCGCACCCGTTAGTTAAAGTGCATAATTTCACAATAGGAAAATCATTATTCACTTTCTTTTTTCTAACACCATACTGCAGATCGTAAGAAGAGCTCCCCCTACAACCAATACAGCTGCTATTACGACTACTAGAAGAAAAGGGTTGAAACTAGACCTGATGGATAATTATTTTCAGACCGATATTTATTAATCAGGACCAATTCGTTTCGAAAAGTACTCTCACTAATATTGAACTCTTTACTTAAATCCTCACAAGTCAAAAAGGTATTTACTTTCAAAAATCTGGTAAGTACTCGTTGAGACCGTTCTTTCATGACATAATCATGAAAAATTAACAACTGGAAAGAGCAACCTCTCAAAAAAGATTAATCATTTCCATCTTTAGAACTCCCTCCGTTATTCTTATATAGATTGCTAATATTCGATAACCAAACCGATTTGACTACATACAGTAATATGTTCCCACACTCAACATGTCCAGAGTGTATGTGGCAACACATGGGATGCTGGTGAGACCATAACAAAAAATCCCCCAAACTCTTATTCTGGGGGAACATAAAACGCACTTCAATATTCTTCTAAAATCCGCTAAAAATATTGATTCCTGCGGGCGGATCCAATTATATACTTAGTAAATTCCCACCGAATCAAATCCGGCAGCAGCTGCAGCCTCTTCCTTGCTGCCTTCACCATAAATATCAATTGCAGACTGAACAATAGCTTTACGAGCGTCACTAAAATCGGAATTTGGCGTTAAATAAACGCTTATTGCACGATAGTAGATTTGTCCTAACTTGTGCCTTCCAATTTCTTGACCAATCAAGTATGCAGCGTGGTTTGTAATCGAGGAGTTAACATGGACACCGCCGCCATCTACCGAAGTTGGCATGTGATAAAATTCATCCATATGAGCCGGATAGACTCCACTGCCATATGCAGCTCTTTCCGCATTACTTACTACAACACTGTTTGGATTACTCAAGCTGCGCAATCTCGTTACACCGTCAGCTTTAGCAGCTGGTGCCATAATATCCTCGCCCATTTCCCAATCATCGTCGTCAACAAGTGCACCAAAGACGTCAGCAAATGATTCGTTTAGTGCTCCAGATTGATTGCGGTAAACTAAATTTGCTGTATGAGTGATGACGCCATGAGTCATTTCGTGGGCAGCAACGTCAAGACCGGCTGATAGTGAAATAAAGAACTCACCGTCACCATCCCCATAGGTCATCCAACGCCCATTCCAGGATGCATTGTTGTAATTATTGCCATAGTGGACCTTAGAAATGATTGCCATTCCTTCACCGTCAAGAGAATTTCGGCCATGCTCATTAAGGTAATAATCATATACCTTTTCCGAATTATAGTGTGCATCGACAAGAGCCCGATCATAGTCGCCGATAAATGCAGCAGAATTCCCCACATATAGAGTATCATTACTGGAACTATTATCATTTTTAGCATCATACGTAAGTATTCCATCAAGACCATTATGAGAGTAATCAGCTAACGCAAACTGAGTTCCAGATTTAGGTTCCTTCACTTGGGTAATATGTAATTCCCTGTGAGCACCATGTACCCCTTTTCCAGCACCATTTTGTGTTTTCATTTCATCAGCATGCATTAAACCATTATACTTATCGATGATTCCTCCCGTGTTTGCATCCACAAAGACAAACCAGTTGCCAGGCTCATCCCCCATGAAGTTAACATTCACTTTATAAGCTGTATGATTCTCTCCTTCAAAAGGATAGACTACAAGCTCAGAAGTTGGCTCATACGTTAGCTCTTCAGGGGCATTGAAAGATGATAGTGCCTGCTTTAGTGCTGCATCACTGCTTAAGGAGGCAGTCGTGTCCACCGCATCATCGGCAATCGTCTGATTTACTCTTCCGTTGACGGATACGACTTCATTATTCTTATTAAAATGAACAATAACTTCGGATCCTTCTACGTTCACTCCATTTATTGATTGATTAAAGCGAACGTGGGTCATACCGAGTTTATCTTTTTGTGAATCTTTTACTTTTAGGTTTTTATCTGGATTTTTAATTCCGGTTTTACCTTCGTTTTTCTTTAAATAATTTAGTGCATTGGAAGGGTTGCTAGAAGAGAATTTCTCAGCAAATCGCTCCTTCACAAAAACAGGAACGCTTGCCTTCTCATTCCACTTTTTAGAAGCTTGTACACTACTTGCCACCTTCGAATCAACCGGCTTTGCAAATACATTACCGGCTGGGATAGAACCTACCAACAACGCTGACGATAGAACTGCAGGAACAATAAACTTTTTCTTCAATATCGATCCCCCCATTATTTTCCATATACTTTATTATAGAT
>NZ_JBHXAS010000235.1:0-3078 GCF_042727425.1 Peribacillus sp. NPDC060253 | reverse complement strand
ATAGTAAATCGTCATATTCATACTAGTTCAGCGCAAGAGAATTACAGTTCCAAAAATCATCTTTTTCCAATATGAATGACCATAATGAAACTACCAATAACCAGCTTCCTTATAAACATAATGGAGTAATAAATTGATTCCCAAACGGCTTGTTAGAAACGCGTTTGAATTTTTATTGCCTAAAAGGGTTTTAAATATTCTGAATATAAACTATAATTGATTTATTTTAAAACATCTAGGAGGTCACTATGGGTTTAGTAGAGAAAATCAGCGGATTTGCTGGTAAAACATTTACATTATGGGTCATTATATTTGCAGTAATTGCGTATATCTTACCTAATCATTTTATATGGATTGGTGCATATATTGTTCCTTTATTAGGAATTGTCATGTTTGGCATGGGACTTACACTATCAGCAGCGGATTTTAAAGAAGTTTTCCGTCGACCGAAAGAAGTGGCACTAGGGGTGGCTGGACACTTTATCATTATGCCATTATTAGCGTTTGCATTAGCAATAGGGTTCGATTTACCGAAAGAGGTGGCTGTTGGGGTTATTTTGGTTGGATGCTGCCCTAGTGGGACAGCGTCAAATGTCATGGTGTTTCTGGCAAGAGGGAATGTTGCACTTGCCGTTGCCATTGCTTCTGTTTCCACCATTCTAGCACCTATCGTAACACCCCTGCTTATTCTGCTCTTGGCAAGTAAATGGGTTAATATTAGTATTGGGTCATTATTTATTTCCATCATTCAAGTGGTAATCATCCCACTAATGCTTGGATTTATTGTTAAAAAGTTTTTCGGTAAACAGGCAGAGGCCGGTGCAAAGGCTTTGCCTCTGGTATCTGTTATTTCCATTGTCCTGATCGTATCCGCTGTCGTAGCAGGCAGCCAAGCCCAGCTGGCTAAAACAGGTTTGCTGATTTTTGCAGTCGTCGTTCTTCATAATGTTCTTGGTTTTATTCTCGGCTTTTTCTTTGCACGTTTATGCGGGATGGATTTAGCTAAGCAGAAAGCAGTCGCTATGGAGGTTGGAATGCAGAACTCTGGCTTGGGTGTAGCTATAGCAACGGCCCATTTCTCTCCTTTGGCCGCTGTACCTAGTGCCATTTTCAGTGTTTGGCATAATATATCTGGCTCCGTTCTAGCCTTTATCTTCAGTCGCATGAAAGATAAAAAAAATGTAGGAACCGTTAAAAATAATTCGATAAAAACAGACGTATCATAATGTTGGAGATGAACCACTAACACTTTTCATTTTTATTAACCGAAATGACTGTAGACAAAGGGGTTCTATCTACATGTTAAAACAATGTTGATTGGAACGGGTGTGCGAGACTCCTACGGGAAAAGCGAGTGCCTGCAGTGGAAATCAACGTTTGAATTTTACACCCCTCAAAAAAGCTGAAGCCGATTGAATAAATCGGCTTTTTTTTTGTGAATCAACCATCGGCAACTTTGAAATTCAAAGGAAAACATCATAGATTGTGGTTTCGATTCATATAGAAATCCATTCCCCAATAAGTAAACTTACTGCCTTTGTTGGGAGTATTTTTTTGAACTACCTGCTATACTACTAGATAAAAGTAAGATATAAAAACATACAGATGATTCGTTAATAGTCATTGAATTTCATTTTAAGGATGAGGGAATATAATGTCAGCAAAAATAAAATCGTCACGAAAAATCGCTAGATATTCACTAATGATCATGGGGGCAGGCTATATTGCAACCACTCCATTTCAAGGTTCTTTACCGTTGGACTTATTACATGGAGGGTTTGAAGCAGGTCTAGTTGGAGGATTGGCGGATTGGTTTGCAGTCACTGCTTTATTCCGCCATCCACTTGGATTACCAATCCCTCATACAGCTCTTTTGCCCAACAATCGGAAAAGAATGACAAATGCACTCGTTTCGATGTTAAAAAATGACTGGCTTTCTAAGGAAAGCATTCAAGACAAAGTCAAACATGTTCCTTTTACAGAAAAACTGATCCCCATTTTAGTAAAAGAGATGCAAAGTGATACGTTTAGAAAAGTCCTGATTAAACTTATCAAGCAAATGATTTGTTATATAGATATAAAAAAGATAACACCTTTCGTTGCAAAAAAAATTAAAGCATCGCTTTCTAACATAGACATGAGTAAAATTCTACATTTAGTAAGTTCACAGTTACTTAACGAAGAGTTTGATAAGAAGGCTTTGGATCATGTTTTGAAAAAAGCTGAAGATTGGTTAGGAAAAAAACAAACCAGTCACCGCCTAGGTACTGTTTCCATGGATGTACTCAGCAAGATTGAACTGGAAGGCATGCTTCAGTTTGCCGTTAAATCCATTCAAAGTCTGCTTAACGAAGAGAAACTTGGGAATATCATACAAAATCTATTATTAAGTGTCGTAAATAATTTACAAAACGAGGACGAACCAAATAGAGAGGCTTTAATCTTATATATCAGGAAAGAGATTCAAGGCATTAACCATAACCGGGAACTGTTAGAAGGAGTTGAAAAATGGAAAGAACAACTTCTAACAAAATGGGAGCCTGAGGCAACAATAACGGGAAGTTTACAACAAATTCAACAAGAAGCATTGGATTTCGTCGAGAATGAACATTTCATGGATACTTATCTGGCACCTATGATTCATCACATACTAGACAATATTAAAGAAAATAGCACCCACATTGATCTTTGGATACAGAAACAAATTTCTGTTCTCATTGAAAATAATCATACGCAGATCGGCAATCTTGTACAAGAAAATTTAGACAAGCTAGACAATGAAACGCTGATTGATATGATGGAAAATGGTGTAGGAAAAGATTTACAATGGATTCGTGTGAACGGAGCGGTTTGTGGCTTTATAATCGGGATACTCCTAACAGGTATACAGGCTCTACTTAGGCTGATATAATTCTGGCCCCGGCGGGTGATTTGGTAACAGCAGCTTACTGCCGTTGGCTGCGAGTAGTCCGTATATTCCGTATTCGGTTTTCTGGAGGAGGCAAAAGTCCTTCATTCATTATTATAAAAGGACCTTAACAACTTATGTTAAGGTCCTTCTATTAGCAAGAAATACTT
>NZ_JBHXAS010000234.1:0-3142 GCF_042727425.1 Peribacillus sp. NPDC060253 | reverse complement strand
CACGTAGACCGTGAGCCCCACGTCCTCAAGGGCCTTCTGCACGGCGTCCAGGTGGGGCAGCGCATCGGGGGTGGCGGGTGCGGGTATCCGTCACCACCAGGCCAGGCCGCGCTCGGCGAGCAGCTGCATCTGCGCCTCGAAGCGGGGCAGTTCCGCGTCCAGGGCGCGGCCGCCGTCGTTGTGCGGCGGGTTCTTCACCGAGCCGTACTCCAGCAGGTTGCCGAGCGCGCCCTGCGGGCCGCCCTTGTCCGGGCCAATCGTGGCCATGAACAGGTCCCGGCCGTAGGCAGCGAAGTCGTAGCTGATACTCCGCGGGTACAGCCTGGCGTGCTTGCCGGCGGTCCCCCTTGCGTTGGCCCGCCAGTCCTTCTTGATGTTCATCGCGCCGCGCATCGTGACCGCGCGGGCCTCCCGCCGCAGCCGGGGAATACTGCGGGTCAGGTGCCGCTCCAAGCGGCGCACCTCACCCATGTCGAACTGTGCACTCATGACCGGTCCTCCGTGCTGAGCCGCCAGGCCGTGGCCTGGTCCGAGTACGCCACCCCGATCACCCACAAGATCAGGCCGACCATGCGGGCGTCCTCCGACTCCAGCACCTCGACTTGGGAGCCCGGCGTGACCAGCACGTCGGGCGGCAGCGGCGTGGACCACGGCAGGTGCACCTCGTAGTCCCGCAGGGACACCCGCCGCTCAGCCGCCGACACGTGGTCACCAGCCGCCTGCATGACCCGCTTCACCCGGCCCCGGCCCTCGTACAGCGTCGTCCGCGCGCCCGGCACCGTGGCCCCGGGCTCCCGGTCGAAACCGTCCGGTGCCTGCGCGAACAGGCGGACCCTGTCCCGCATCCGCCACTCGGCCGAGGCCCGGGACCGCGCCAGCAGCCGGTCCATGCCACTCACGGCCTGGACCTCGGCGCCGAGGGCGTGATGCTGAACGCCGTGGTGAGCACAGGGCGCAGCATCTCCGCCTCAGCGTCGCTGATGTACAGCTCGCCCGCAGACCGGGCCGCATCGTAGGTGACCTGATAGTCGTCGATGGACTCCTGCCGCAGGCCCTGCGGGTTTTGGAGGACCCGCAGGACCATAGCCCGGCACACCGCCTTCGACGTCGCCGTGGGCTCGGCCGCGTACCGGGGGAACCGGTCCACGATCATCGCCGTGGCGTCGTCCAGGAGCGCGGTCGCCTGGCGGGTCTCCTCCGGGGTCAGGTCACGGCCCAACCGGTCTGCGATGTCAGACAGTTCCGCCAGTGCCACCGCTGCCCCCTACTTGCCGTCGCCGCCCGAGCCACCGTCGGTTTTGGCCGGTGCCTTCACCTCGGCGACCTCGTACTCGTCGGGCAGGGCCCGCAGCCGCTTGATGACTGCGGCGTCGGACGTCTCGCACAGACCGTCCTCGAACTTCGCCCAGACGCCCTTGTCGTCCTGGAGGACCAGGCCCCGGTACTTCGTGCTCTCGAACTGCGCCATGACGGCGGTCTCCTTACTTCAGGTCCGTGATGAGGCCGTGGTACGACTCCGGCCCGTACTCCAGGCCCACCTCGCCGTACAGCTGCCACTTCTCCGAGGCGCCGACCTTGGCGAGCGGCTCGGCGAACAGCATCCCCTTGCCGGGGATCTCCAGCCACACCGGCGCGCACACGGACAGGTCGACGATCGCGATCTGCCCGGCCGGCATCCACCGGTCGACCATGATCCCGAAAGTCCCGAAGTCCGTGACCAGCGTGTCGACCGCGACGCCGCCGATGTTGCGGGACGCGGTCGGCTGGTTCAGGGTCGGAGCGCTGTACAGGTTCGACAGGGTGACCTTCTGGCCCGGGCCCGTCATGAAGACGGTGGTGTCCTGCGGCAGCCGGGCGCCGTTCCCGAACATCGTGGCCAGTTGGGCGTCGATGATCGCCTTGGACAGGTCGCGAGCGGTGCCGCCGTTGGCGTTCACGTTGGTGCTGATCGCCTTGAGCAGGCCGCGGGTCTTCCGCGCGGTCGCGTTCGTGGTCGGCTTGGCGTAGGTGCCGTTCAGGAACGACATCTCGATGTCGACGGCCATCGCTTCGAGTTCGGCGGTGATCTGCATCGTCAGCTCGTCGTTGACCGGGTTGTCGTCGGCGCCGATGTTGATGCCGCCGTACATGCCGGTCGCGGCCTGGCGGGTGTAGGACACCTCGACCGCGGACTGGTGGATCTCGACGACGTTCGAGACAGCCGACCGGGACCGGGCCACACCCGTCGGGGCGTTGGCGCCCTCAAGGGCGCTGTTGTTCGCCGTCGACGAGCGGCGGTCCATCGTCTGCCACTCGAACTCGGTGCTCTTGGTCCTCTTGCCGCCGGACAGGCCGCCGATCGCGGCGAGGAACGGGGTCTCCGTCGGCGTGACCTTGTACAGGTCCCCGTGGTAGTTCGGCAGGTTGTAGGTCGTGCCCTGCCCGGTAACTGCGGCCATGAGCCGCTCCTTTCTGGGTGAGGGCGGCCCCCTGGCCTGCCCTACTTGCTGGGGGTCTTCACCTCGCGCAGCTGCTGCGTCTTCAGCGCCAGCGCGAGTTTCGTGTTGCCGGCCTTCTCCGCCTCGCCGATCTGCTGCGCGAGGTTCGGCGGGGTGCCCGGGCGGGCTCCCTGCGCCGGATCCGGGCGAGGAACACGAGGACCGGGCTCGGTCGCGGCCCAGTGCGGCTTGCGCGTCAGCAGGTCGTCCAGGGCCGCCGTGATGGCGTCCCCGTCCACGGCGCCGTCGTCGGTGACGTAGGAGCCGCCCTGGAGCGCGTCGACCGCGTCCAGCGGATCCTGGAAACGCCCGGCGGCCAGCGCCTCGACCTTGGACGACACGGCCAGCCGGGTTGCCTGCTCGGCACGCGTCTGCGCCTCCTTCAGCGCGTCCGCCTGCCGCTCGGCCTCGGTCTTGTCGCGGTCCTCGTACTCCTTGAGCCGCGCGGCCTGCTCCCTGGCCTTGTCCTCGGCTTCCTTGGCCCGCTGCTTCCAGGCCGTGAGGGCCTTCTCCCCGGCCGGCGGGAGCGCATCCTCGCCGCCGTGCTGGACCTGATCGCCGAGGACGGCGTGGCGGGTGTCTCGCACCGCAAGGCGGCGGCGCGGGCGGGGGTACCGCTGGGGTCGATGACCTACCACTTCGCCTCGATGGACGAACTGCTCCGC
>NZ_JBHXAS010000233.1:0-3164 GCF_042727425.1 Peribacillus sp. NPDC060253 | reverse complement strand
AAACTGCATGTAATTTTTCGTCTATCGTATATTTAGTCAAAAAAACTGCACCTCCAATTGTTAGATGTTGTCTAACAATTGGGGTGCAGTTCAATAAAGTAGTTCTTTTTTCAAAGTGTCTACTTTATTAGGTGCTTTTCTTTTGTCTTTAGCCCGTGATCAAATGGAGCAGGACTTTTTTACAATCCATCAACTCGAAGGATGTTTTGAAATAGTACCAAATCATGCTTCATCCTATACTTGTAGAGCTCTTGTCTTTAAGCGTCCTACAAGTGGTACTACAATGATACCGGCCAATACGACTTGCATAACGTTTCCAGGGATGGAGCCGAATGGCTGTATCCAGTTACCGTAAAGGATAACTTCGACAAAATAGTAGCCGACGATTTTTATAATCAGTGCAACGACAACTGCCAGTGAGTATACTAATACTCTTTTACCAGGTACCTTTTCGGCTATGAGGCCGGCTAAAAAGCCCATTGTGCCTACAATGATGAATGTAAACGGTGCCCAAGCTGCCCAACCGGAGAAAAGATCGAAAAGGGCCATTCCGAAGGCACCTGCAATGGCGCCTGTTTTTTTGCCGTATACGAAGGCAGCTATAAAAAGAGGAACGTTACCCAGATGGATCAGGCCTCCGTTACCCATTATAGGGAGCTTTATGTTGATGAACATCGTGGCTACAAGGGTCAATGCGATGAAAAGTGCATTGATGACCAAGGCTTTTGTTTTAGATGTTTCTGTCGGTGAGTATGCTGAATTCATATGATAGCCTCTTTCTTTTTTTTTAAGTATATTCTACTCCTATATAGGTAGTAAATAAATATGTAATAGTATTTATTTACAGAATTCTAGTCCATATGGGAGTGGTTAAAGGGATATAGAATATAGAAAATGAATGCTCATCAAGAATATCTATTAAGTTGAAGGCCCCCAAAGCGTACTATCGTTTTGTCAGGAAAGGTCATTATTAAAAACATCATTCGAAAGTTATAAATATCAAATTGAAATGATGCTTGAGATATTATATACTGAAAATTGACAATAAATAGAAATATTTAGTTGGTTTTAGGAAGAGACTGGACTTGAGAAAAACGGTAAACAGTCAAGAAAGTTGGGATTCTTTTAGGGGAAAATTAAGCATATCAAAGAGGAATGCCAAAATTGAAAACTACCAATTAATTTTGAATAAAAGGAACAATATATATTCAGTTAAGTTTGATTTAATAGACAAAGATCCTGGTGAATTTACAATTTATCATTATAGAAACTGTTTTTCTTGTGCATCAAAGGAAGGCAATAAAATTCACATTAGCAAAAGTACGGTAACCCAATGGCAACAATATGAAAGTTAATGTATGCGGAAAGTTTTTTTTGATAATCAAGAATTTGCATACACATTAATCGTTTCATCTGGATTGAATGAAGAGATAGACTTAGATGGTGATCATTCCCTTTTATGTCTTCAGGCTTTAACTTACAAGTAATAGGAAGTGAACGGCAAGAGAGTTTCAGCACATACATAGAAACAACTAAATCTGTTTTCATTGATAACTATTTAGAGTAGTAATGATAACTTCGTCAAAGTAGTAACGGGTTGGAAATGCGTTTTTCATGGTTTTCTAAAATAGGCATTCAAAGGGGGAACATGATGAAAATATGGACAAGCTGCACACTAGGTTCAATTTTGGCACTTTCATTACTCGCACCTTCGGCATCCTATGTCAAAGCAAATACCATACAGGAAGTGGCTGTGAAGGAAACAGCCAGCCTATATCCCGTGTTAACAAAAGCAAAAAAACCGGAGGAGGTGGGTTTTTCATCGGAAAAGCTTGAAAGGGTGGATGGGCTGATTGAAAAGGAAGTGGCTGCCGGTTTCCCCGGTGCTGCCCTGATAGTCATAAAGGACGGAAAAATCGTTAAAAATGAAAGCTACGGGTACAAGCGGAAGTTTAATGAACATACTCCTCTTAAGAGGTTTCAGAAAATGGAAAACGATACATTGTTTGACCTTGCTTCAAACACGAAGATGTATGCGACTAATTTTGCACTTCAGAAATTAGTCAGTGAAGGCAAGCTGGATATCCAGGCAAAAGTTCAGCAATATATTCCTGAATTCAAAGATACGAAAGCGGATGTGATCAAAGGTAAGGATACCTTGAGGGTTATTGACGTCCTTCATCATACAGCCGGGTTTAAACCAGATCCGCAATATCATAATCCAAATGTTTCAAAAGAACTTTACTCACAGGAACGGGATAAAACCATTGAGTTCATCTCCAAAACACCGCTGACATATGTACCTGGAACGCAGAATGTATATAGTGATGTCGACTATATGCTGCTCGGCGCCATTGTTGAGAAAATTACAGGTCAGCAACTTGATGTGTATGTTGAAAATGAGCTGTACAAGCCGCTCAAATTGAAAAATACAATGTTCAATCCCCTTCAAAAAGGCTTTAAGCCAAAGGATGCCGCGGCGACTGAATTGCTTGGGAACACACGGGATGGCGTGATTGATTTTCCTAACATTCGAACATACACACTTCAGGGTGAAGTTCATGATGAAAAAGCCTTTTATTCGATGGGGGGCGTTTCAGGTCATGCAGGTCTTTTCTCCAATACTAAAGATCTCGCTGTCCTTCTGCAGGTGATGCTGAATGGAGGAGGCTACGGGAAGCATACGTTGTTTGATCAAGAAACGGTCGATGCATTCATTGCACCTTCCGACATGAATCCAACCTATGGACTTGGCTGGAGACGAAATGGTGATGCTAGCATGGAGTGGATGTTCAGTCCTTATGCGAGCGACAGTGCTTACGGTCATATGGGGTGGACGGGAACGGTCACGATCATTGATCCTGAAATAGATTTAGGGATTGTGTTACTAACAAATAAAAAGCACTCTCCGCTCGTCAACCCTGTAGCCAACTCCAATCAGTTTTTTGGCGACCTCTTCAAGACAGGAAGCTATGGAAGTGTTGTGACTGCGATTTATGAAGCGTTGGAAACGAATGAATGAATATCTCCAAAAAGTTGAAGGCCTCCCATTAGTTCATGTTGGGAGGCCTTTTTTCGTGCGCCCGGCATGGGTGCAATCTATAGGGTGTGAGTCCCGAACCATGAAGGCAGTAGTAATGGTTAGCTTAATGCAAGGGTGTCCA
>NZ_JBHXAS010000232.1:0-3190 GCF_042727425.1 Peribacillus sp. NPDC060253 | reverse complement strand
AAAATTAAAAGGCATGAGCCCGGTAGATTACCGGATTCATGCCCTCAAGGCTGCCTAATTAAATAAAGTGTCTAACTTTTTGGGTTCACTTCATAATCGGCACTCTTTTTCTCCATCTTCACCTATCCAAAAAAGCTTCCAATCTTTTTTTTACATCATTCCATTCGTTCTCGATTATGCTGAAAACCACTGTATTCCTTATCCTTCCATCTTTCAGCTTTTTCTCCATCCTTAAAATGCCTTCTTCATGGGCGCCGAGCCTGGTTATTGCTGCACGCGATCTTTTGTTCAATTCATCCGTCCTGAATTCAACCCGTTTCATATGCCACCTTTCAAAAGCGTGCTGCAATAGAAGGTACTTACATTCAGTGTTAACGGCTGTCCGCCATTTGTCGGGATGATACCAAGTTGCTCCGATTTCCAGGGATTGATTGTCAAACTGGATACTTCTTAGGCTCGTGCTCCCGATTACGGAAACATTTGTTTGATCGACAACGACAAATGGATGATGAAGTTCCTGTTCCCTTGCTCGAATGCCTTCCTTTACATAGGAAACGGCATCCTCATATGACAAAATCTTTGTGGCGCTCCATTCCCAGATTTCAGATGGCAGGGAAGCTGCATAAAGCGGTTCAATATGATGCTCCATCATTGGGGTGAGGATCACGTGTTTCCCGAATAGTTCAATATGCTCCATAGTCTCCTCCTCTTGATTGATATCTTCATTATAGAAACATTCTGATCCTGTAAAAAGGACCAAAGCTGATATAATTTATGGAACCAGTTTAAAAGGAGGGCCAAATGTTTGAAATCACGCTAACTTTAGATAAAAAGAATAGAGAAGCGTTATATCTCCAATTGTATAAATACTTTAAAGCGGAAATCCAGAATGGACAAATAAAAGCCGGAATGAAATTGCCTTCTAAACGAAAGCTAGCTGCTCATTTAGGGATAGGCCTGAATACTGTAGATACGGCATATCAGCAGTTGATGGCGGAAGGGTATGTGGAAAGTCAATTAAGGAAAGGTTTCTACGCAGCCGATTTAGAACCGATCTCACCTTTGAATGAACCGTTGCCTGTTAAAGCAGGGATGATAGGCCCACAAGATGAACGGAGTAAGATAGATTACAATCATGGCCGGGTGGACGTTGATTCTTTCCCGCATGCGGTATGGAAAAAATGCTTAAACAATACGTTGTATCTACAGGAAAGGGAAATGTTCATCAGCGGTGATCCTCAAGGGGAATGGGGACTCCGGGCTGAGATTTCTTCCTATCTTTTTCAATCTAGAGGAGTCCGCTGTGGTGCGGAACAGGTCATTATCGGGGCAGGTACACAGTATTTCATCCATTTACTGCGGTTACTTCTTGGAAATGAGCGGATTTTTGGGTTGGAGGATCCTGGCTTTCATCGAGTTAGGCAGGTACTGAGGTTGGAGGGAGCTGAAATGGCATTCATTCCATTAGATGAAAGCGGTATGAATGTTGACTCATTAAAAAATAGTGAGGCTGATGTTGCTTATGTCACCCCTTCTCATCAGTTTCCTTCCGGCATGATCATGCCGATAGCCAGAAGGGTGGAATTATTGAATTGGGCTGGGGAAAAAAAGGGTTATATTATTGAAGATGATTATGACGGTGAATTCCGTCATACAGGTAAACCGATTCCGTCCTTGCAGGGGTTGGACACAAATGGAAAGGTCATTTACCTAGGCACGTTTTCAAAGTCGTTCATTCCTACAATTAGGGTCGGCTATATGGTGTTACCCAAAGAGCTAGCTTGCCGCTATCAGGAGAACTTAATAGGATACAAACAGACCGTTTCCAGAATGATTCAGGAAACGCTCTGTCTTTTTATGAAAAATGGGCATTGGGAACGCCATCTGAATAAAATGCGTACGATTTATCGTAAAAAGAACAAGGTGTTGCTGAATGCAATTGAAGAGAACTTTCATGATCGTGTAGCCGTAATCGGTGAAAAGTCAGGATTACACGTTCTGTTAAAAGTAAAAAGCAGTAGCAGTGAATCAGAGCTTATTCAAAAGGCAGCCAGTGTTGGGGTTAAAGTCCATCCAACTTCAGTTTATCATTCAAAGAAGGTAAAAGAGCCGACTGTCTTGATAGGGTACGGTGGATTAACCGAAAAGGAAATCGAAGAAGGAATCCAACTTTTAAAAAAGGCATGGCCATATTTCGATGGAAACTAGGGTAGTGGCCAATGGAAGACCATGGCTCACACTAATTCAACAATCATATAAGACATTTAGTTTCTTATATTATTGAGGATTTTAAGGACCGTTTGGAAAAAAAAGTCCTGTTCTTCTTCTGTAATGCCTTCCAGGGCTTTTCCTTCGATCTTATCTGCTATCTTAAGGCATTTGGTATGTACTTCTTTGCCTCGGGGAGTCAGTTCGATTCGTTTTTCCTGTTCATCTTTTCCAGGGACCTGCTTAATCATATTATTCTGTTCCATGCTGTTGACCGAACGTGTGATGATAACACTATCTACGTCCAAGTAGCTGCATATATCGGGTATGGTGGAATATCCACAGTTTTTTAAATAATTCAAGATCGTCCACTGATTGTGGTAAATTTCAAGGGTTGTAATTTGTTCATTCATTTTGCTGACTAATGATCTGGATACTTGTAAATATTGATGAAATAATTGAGTAGGGTTCGTCATATGATTCTCCTTTATAATGGTCGACCAATCCATTATATTCTTTAATTCTTAAAAGTCTATTGTAAAGAATCATTCATTTCAGTCAATGTTTAATTTTGGAAGAGAAGGAGGTATGGGAAAGACGAGGGTGGAATATGAACGCGGGTAACCGAATCTTCTATATCATCAAATAACAATGCACCAGCATCCACTAACCTGAATGGATAACAAACAATCGATATGAAAAACAGATGCTCCGAAAAAAATCCAGTGGTGGCAACTGCGGAAATAAATCCTGATGGTATCATCAACTGCCCTCAACGAGAAACGAAAAGCTACCATTTGCATATGTGGGAAGCAAAAAAAGAGTTCAAATTGATCATCGAGTTAAAATCACTGGCACGAGTTGATCGAAAGTAATCATTTCAAGTTGATCTCGCTGAATAGAATCATGTTTAGAAAGCATCCTTATCATCTCAAGTTTTATTACTTCCATTTTAAAACAAAAAACCAGCCTCCTAAGGCCC
>NZ_JBHXAS010000231.1:0-3222 GCF_042727425.1 Peribacillus sp. NPDC060253 | reverse complement strand
TATTAATGAACTTATCATACTATATTTTCAATGGAACCGGTAGTGCTATAAATTGGTTGAGAAAAGGTGGTTATACAATGAAAGTACCAGTAGTTGTAATGCGCGGCGGGACAAGTAAAGGTGTGTTCCTTAACTTTGAACATATGCCTTCGAATCGCTCACACTGGGAAGGTTTCTTACTTGACGTGATGGGCAGTCCGGATCGGAGACAGATTGATGGTCTTGGAGGAGCGAATTCATTGACAAGTAAAGCTGCGATTATCAAAAAATCGGATTCACCAGAATTCGATGTGGAATATACATTTGCGCAGATCAGCATCGATAATCAAATGGTTGATTTTAAAGGGAATTGTGGTAATATTTCATCTGCTGTAGGACCTTACGCAATTGAGCACGGATTAGTTCCGGCAAAAGAACCTGTTACAACGGTGAAAATTTTTAACACAAATACACAGAAATTGATTATTGCAGAAGTAGAGGTTGAAAATGGACAAGTGAAAACAGAAGGCAGCTGCTCAATTCCAGGCGTGCCTGGTAAAGGATCACCTATCTATCTTTCTTTTACTCGTGCTGAAGGAGCAGTTACAGGAAAACTATTCCCTACAGGAAATCCAATTGACATGATTAAAACGAAGGATCGACTGATTCAAGTTTCAATTATTGATGTTGCTAATCCACTTGTTTTTGTAAGGGCACAGGATATTTGTCTAAACGGAAGCGAATTGCCCACTGAATATTCACAGGAAAAATTAAATGAACTAGAAGAAATCCGGTCGATTGCAGCTGAAATGTGTCAATTTTCCGATAAGAAATTAGCAACTGTCCAATCTCCTGCTGTGCCTAAAATGACCCTAATTGCTCCTCCTATGGATTACGTAGATTTAAACGGATCGGAAAGAAAAGCGTCAGAGATGGATTTGATGATCAGAATGATGTCGATGCAAAAGCCCCATCAAGCTCTTGCTATTACAGGAGCAATCTGTGCAACTGCAGGAGCTTACTTACAGGAAACGATTTTATCGGATATGGTGGACATCAAACAGGAAATTTTTCGATTAGCCCACCCGGCGGGGATAATGGAAACAAAAGTTGATTTTTTGGCAGGACACATACGCGCTATTAAAGTGGTACGCACAGCGAGAATCATTTTAGAGGGATACGTGTACACGAAAAAAAATTACGAGCTTTCCTATCAATTAGCTTAATTTGAATTGATTTGCAAATTACGCAAAAAAATTATTTATCACTTAGAGGCTTTGCAATGTGGGTCATCAATGTCTTTTTAAAAGGAAATATTAAAATTTTTGAATTTGACACAGAAAAAGAAGCGAAAGAACTATTCAAAAATATGAAAGGCACTAAAATTCTTTCCGAAATAGTTTACTTCAATGATCCTTGTTTTGTATAAGTGAGTTTTAATCAATGCATAAAGACTTTTAATATTTGAAGTACACAAACAGCCAAGAACTTTTTTAAGCCTTGGCTGTTTTTTATTCCTCTATTTAATGTATCCCTAGAATTTTTGGACACATTCTTATCTAATTAACTATGCAAGGAAAAGACTCAATGATTATTGATTGCTTCAACTTTTTCTTGAATATAGTGGGCTGCGGATGAACCAGCTAATTTTCCAAAGACTGCTCCTGACATTAACCCGGATCCACCAGGATAGTTTTCATAAAAAATCCCCCCAATCATTTCACCAGCCGCAAAGAGACCTTTTATCGGTTGTTCTTCTTTGTTTAATACATGACCCGTAGCATCTACATGCAAACCACCGAACGAGAAGGTGATTCCGCACGTTACAGGGAAAGCATAGAATGGCCCTTGCTCAATTCGAAGTGCCCAGTTGGATTTAGGAGGGGTAATTCCTTTCGTTCCTTTGCCATCTTTCTCTGCCGGTCTATACTCGCCATCTTGTACGGCACTGTTATATTCTTCGATCGTTTTAAGGAATTGTGTTTGATTGACCGGCAGTAAACTAGCCAACTCTTCAAGTGTATCTGCTTTATAAATAGTCGCTTCTTCAAGGTCATATTCTTTACGCAACATCGGGCGTACCTGTGCATCATAAATTTGATATGCCACATGTCCAGGCTGTTTTAATACCTCACGGCCGTATTTGGCATAGGTGTAATTTCGCAAATCTGCTCCTTCATCAACAAAACGTTTCCCTTCCTTATTAAGCATGACACTGTACGGATAAGAATGCTTTTTAAAAATATCTCCCGGCTTCGTGAAGTCTCCAACTTTTGGCGCGTTATAATCTGTCCCAATCGAATGGCATCCAGACCACTGTCCAAATTTTTGAGCCCCGACTGCCATAGCCATGGAAATGCCGTCTCCTGTGTTGAATTCGGTTCCACGAACAATTGCCGCTTCCCATTCTTCACCAATATTTTCACATCTCATTTGCTTATTGGCTTCAAAGCCGCCACAAGCCAAAATCACACCGGATGTATGAACTGTTACCATTGTATGATCTTTCTCAACAACGACACCGGATATTGTCTTATTCTCTGATATAAGCTCCACAGCACGTGAATCGTACCAAACGTCAATGCCAATTTCTTCTGTCCGCGCAAAGAGCTGTCTCATTAAGCCAACGCCTTTATCTTCCGTTTTGATAGGCAGTCCTCCCCAGAAATTGCGCTTGCCATCTTGTACGAAAGATTGATTTTCATAATTCAATTCAAATTTTATTCCCTGATCACGCATCCACGCAATTGTTTCATAAGATTTAGTAACCAGCTGTTCTGCTAATTCAGGATTACTCTGTCCACCTGTTACTCGCATTAAATCATCTAAATAATCAGATTCAGTGTATTCAGGCATAACAATTAACTCGGCTTCTGCGTCTGTTAATTTAGGTATTACTTTTCTGATTGCGTCTAAATTATTGTAGGCTACACGTATGGCTCCATCTGTGAAGAAAGAGTTTCCTCCACGCTTTTCCAATGGTCCTCGTTCTAATACAAGAACTCTAGCACCTCCCTCTTTTGCTGAGATTGCGGCACATAAAGCTGCGTTTCCTGCCCCTACTACAACTACATCATAATTTTGTGTATTTGCCATTTTTACCCCTCCTGTTAAGTAGTGATAACTCTTCATGTAAATAATAAGTGAAAATAATGAATAAAAATAATATTGTTTTTTTATTCATTGCCATAGAAAAATTTTATGATAAAATGCAGTAAACGCTAACTAGAGTGAGTCTATTGC
>NZ_JBHXAS010000230.1:0-3247 GCF_042727425.1 Peribacillus sp. NPDC060253 | reverse complement strand
GACTTAAACTGAACCGCCGTATACCGAACGGTACGTACGGTGGTGTGAGAGGTCGGAGGCTAGGCGCCTCCTCCTACTCGATTTTATGCAACTAAAGGGGCAGGATAGCATTCCTGTAGTTCGTTATTTTTCAGCTTTGAAAAAAATAGGGCTCCTCAGTAAGATATGAGTAAGACACCACTCTAACTCAAAACTTTAGGAGGAACCCTAATATGAAGTTTAAAATGCAAGATAAACAAAATCAACTAATAGAAAGAATTTCCGATAAACACCTTGTTGTTGGTGTGGATATTGCCCAACAATTACATGTGGCTAGAGCAGTGAATTTCCGTGGAATTGTAGTCGGAGATCCACTTGCATTTGAAAATAATGAAGATGGATTTGCTAGTTTATTAAAATGGATGGATAAGCTTCAAAGATTAAATAAATTGGATGCAGCCATCGTGGGAATGGAACCTACAGGCCATTACTGGATTAATCTTTCAAAATGGCTATTTAAACAAGGAATTGAGGTAGTAACAGTAAACCCTCACTTAGTAAAAAGGAATAAAGAAAACCGTGATAATACTCAGTCCAAAAGTGATAAGAAAGATGCCCTGGTCATCGCTGATATGGTGAAGAACGGTTACTACGCCTTTGTCAGGAACACTTCAGAATCATTTGAAATACTTAGGGTCCTTATGTCTAACCGTGATGTGGTAGTTAAACGACTCGTTAGCACTATTAATCAATTAAACCGTTGGGTGGATATTGTCTTTCCCGAACTCAGGCAAGTATTTAAAGATATTACTGGTAAAGGGGCTATCGCCACACTTCGTTTATTTCCATCTCCAATGGAACTGCGTTCCCTGAAATCTCATGATGTTGTTTCAGGATGGAAATCAATAATGAAGAGGCAGCCTGGATTAAAGAAAGCTCAATTACTTCTTCAGTTAGCTAGGAAATCTGTCGGCACAAGACAAGCACTTGAAGCGTATAAATTTCATTTGGAACAATTATTAGAGGAGTATGACCTCGCATTCTTACAACTCGAAAGAGTGGAACAAGAGGTTAAGGATGTATTAAAACAAATACCTTTTGCCAAGAAGCTTCTTGCCATTAAGGGAATTAGTGAAATTTCTCTAGCCGGAATATTAGGTGAAGCAGGAGATCTAAGTGGTTTTTCACACGGTAATTCTTTACTTCGGCACGCTGGGTTGCATCTGGCTGAAGCAAGCTCTGGAAAGTGGAAAGGCCAAATTGTCATTTCTAAGCGAGGGCGATCCAGGCTAAGGCGTTTCCTTTACTTAGCCACCATGAGTCTTGTGATGAATAACACGGAATTTCGAGCCATTCATACCCATAATGTTAAGGTGAAAAAAATGAAGAAAATGAAATCGATTATGAAATTGGTAGGTAAGCTTGCCAGGATATTTGTTGGAATAGCACGCAGAAACGAGTCTTATTGTGCAGATAAAGTTCAACCTATAACTGAACTGGTTGCGTAGTTTTAAAGGGGGATTTTTTAATAGGGTTCTCGAAGGGAACCTTCAAAAACTAATTTTCATAGACTTTTTCTTTTTACGAATGTTGGCTTATTCGTAGGATTTCAAATATGTACGGAGTACCAGATTTCTTGAACAAAAGGGCACCGACCCATCAGGATAGCATAGCTGGCCTCCACCCCTTGGATAGGCATGACGAAGGAATGATAGGGCAATTGACCCGTTGAGACATGGGAGGGAAAGCCTTCAGGGGCGGCGTGGAGAATGTACATTATATGGTAAAATGTGGAGTGTTGTACAACTCCTTTATTTCACTATGCCTTCACGAAATCTTCATGCCCTGAAATCACTCCAATTAACCGTGAACTTAAATTCAATGGTGATGAAATCCTGCGAATAAGCGAGTATTTGTGAGAAAATCGTATTAAACTGAGGGAGTTCAAGAAGAATTGACACAAGAAGGTCGTCAATGAAGACGATCTTCTTGTGTCAATTTTTTAGAATAAGGGATTTTAAATTGGAATATTATGTTAAAACCAAAGCGAGCAGAGCAGTTTTTAGGGTATTGATGGTGAGAGTAATGGGGGAAATGATTATCTTCGTGAATAGTCCTATGATTCATTAAAACTAAAACAGTTTAAATTATAATTCTTAAGGGGTGTTTATTTATAGTTATAAATAGAAATAAAAATGAGAGTTTAATTGGAAGCGCTCTGTTCATTGTAGAGGTAGAGATTTACGAACGCACTGGTCTGGCGGCCGAGGTGACCTCATGACATTAATGAAAAAGCAGCCAATTTCACATTTGATGAAGAAACGTAGATTTTGGGGTTATGGTGCCGCTATAGCGGTAATGCCTTATCTGTTAATCAAAATCGCCTGGACTTTCGGTCTCTTCATGCCGACCGAACAAATGGGCGACCCAAGTTGGCGCACTGCAAACGCAGTAACAATGGTTCTAGCTGCAGTTGGTATCCTGTTAGCATTGGCGTTTAGCATGACATGGGGTGAGCGACTGCCCGCCTGGTTGGTTGCCTTGCCCGTCTGGGTAGGTACTGGTTTACTTATTCCTATGCTGTTGCTGGCACCTGTGCTTGGTCCTGCTGCTATGATACGCGATCAGCAGGCAGGAGCTGCCAACGTTTGGGTATATGAGCAGATTTTCGTAATGGTCTCACTGGTTGGAGTCGGCATCTGCCTACCTTTCGCCTTAGCTGGATACGCTAAAGCGCGTTGGCCTGAGGCATTTACTGATCCAATCGACATTGAATTACTCCCGGGCAACAGCCAGAAACTGCATATCACCTTGGCTAGGCTTGTCGCGGTTGGCTGTATCCTGCTTGGATTTATTAAGCTATTCTGGGCGATTGGTGGAACTATTGGCATCAACCCAGCTATGTTGGATAACCGCGATTTATGGTGGCACCTATTGTCGTTGAGTACCGGTGTGTGGGCCTTCGCGGGGGCGTGGGGTTTGTTGGTACTGACCACCCGCCGCGGGTCGAAGAGGTTCTTCCCTCCTATGGCAGCAGCATGGATCTCGTCGGGAATGCTGTTCTCTTATAACCTCTTTAACCGCTTGTCCGCCACTCGCCCCGATGCACAACCTGCTCTAGAGTACCCACTTGCATATGTACTAACCACCGAGTTAGGTAGCGTCTTGGGAGTGATGATGGGAATAATTATCCTGATGGTACTGCACGACCGCCGGAGAGCAATGCGCAGTTCTAGAAGTAATTAATGTTCCTAATATTGAATTATAT
>NZ_JBHXAS010000229.1:0-3269 GCF_042727425.1 Peribacillus sp. NPDC060253 | reverse complement strand
AAATAAAGTTACATTATTCTAAATATTTAAAAAAATAAAAAGATTATCGTTTCAATATAAGGAAGAAATTACAACTTTGATATCTAAAAACTCAAATGGGAAAGGGGTATGGAATGTCCAATAAATCTTTTATTAAAGGAATGTTTCCGTTCCATTTGTTTTTGTTTTACTAGTAGGACCTTCTGTTACAAATGCTGCGCCCGATATGCCAATGCCGGCAACACATTCAACAATTTCAGCAAATAAGGCTGTTTATAAACAGTTGGATTTTAAAGATAAGGAAGATTTTAGAAATTTACATAAGGGATTTATTGCACCTTTAAATATGAATCCAATTAAAAATTCAAAAGGTAACGTAGTATGGGATAGCAATCGATATTCATTCATCAAAGAAGATCAGCCGGCAAGTTATACTGTATAACAGATTCGAAAACTAATTACATGATTGATCTGGATAATTCTGTGTTAAATTTCAAAAAAAGGAAAATGGCGTCTCCTGATGCAACATTAACATTAGATAGAATAACCTTCTATCAGATTGCTCTAGGACGTGAAGATTTATCCAAAATGGAGGCGGCCGGGAAAGTTTCTATTTCCGGTAATAAAGAAAAATTCGAAGATTTCTTGTCTTTGCTGGATCAATTTCAACCAAAGATTAATATCGTTACTCCGTGATAATCAATCGCTTTATATTCTGTAAGCAGGATGGATCGGTGACCAATATCTGTACCCACGAGTCTAATATATAGTCTCATGGGTTTGAATGTATCAATTAATCCTGTAGGCATCCTGTTTCGTTTTAATAAATTCATTCATTGTTTTTTAATGAATGAAACGCTCCTAAAAGTCACAGAACAATAATCAATAACCATAAACAGAAAAATTTCAAGTCTTGTAATTTGAAAGGGATTGTAAGCGCTTCCTTCAAGGGGGAGTTTTGTGGAAATATAAAAAGATGGAGTGATGGGGAATGCAGCTGTATGCAAGTAAGAAACGAAAATTAATGATTAGCGGCCTATTATTTGTTGGAATGATTTTAAGCTTTTTTGATCGTGTTGCCATAAATGTCGGTATTATTCCAATTGCAGATGAGTTTCATCTCAATACGTCCCAGACAGGTTTTTTAATCAGTATATTTTTTGTTAGTTACTCTCTCATGCAACCGCTTGGTGGATGGATGACCGATAAGTACGGAGCCAGAGTCATGGTTACTGTTTCTTTATTCAGTTGGTCTTTGTTCACGGTAATGTCGGGGTTTGCTTGGTCATTTATGTCTTTAATATTCATCCGTTTTCTGTTCGGGTTAGGTGAAGGGCCTTTCTATCCTGCCAGTATGTCCACTATAAGAGATAACTTCCCGGAAGAAGAACGGGGCCGGGCAAATTCGTTTTTCTTGTCTGCCCAGAATATTGGCGGGATATTAGGTACTGCACTTGCCGCTTCCATGGTGGTGGCTTTCGGTTGGAGGGGCATGTTTACCATTGCTGGAATTCTAGGGATATTAATTTCTTTCGGAATTTGGTTCATTCTAAAGCCTCAAGAAACTCAAGAGGTTAAAACAGACAAACCGAAACAAAAAAAGGTTGCTCTGAAACTTTTATTTAAAATCGAAAACATTTGGAAACTCATAACTTTCAAGTTTATATCAAATATTATCAACTATGGTCTGATCACTTGGATGCCTATATATTTGGTTAAGGAAAAAGGGGTTGATTTAATAGCAGCCGGGGGTTTATTGGCAATCCCTTATATTTTTGGTTTCTTGATGTTTAATGTAAGTGGTTGGCTTCTGGATAAGCATATGGCTAACCGGGAGAAGTATCTTGCCGCTGCAGGTGCTTTATTATCGGCAATTTTTCTCTTTTTAATGTCTAACGCCACGTCTATAGCACTTATCATCACTTATCTCACTCTCAACTCCGTAGCGCTGTCCTTCTTTGGAACCGTTCTATACACGATCATCATAAAATACTCACCAAAGGAACTTACGGGCTCTGCCTCCGGACTCGTAACTTTTGCCGGTCAAATTGCAGGTGCGATTTCTCCTTTAGCCCTCGGTTTGATTATCAGTTTGTTTAATGACTCCTATAATGCAGCTTTCCTGTTTTTGGTGATAACGGCGCTATTGGGAATGGTTGTTGCCGTATCTATTAAAAATAATCGGGCACAGCCAGCTAAAGAATACGAAAAAACAACTACCATAGTTTAAAATTAGGAATGGAGTCCTGCTTTGGTACAGACATTGTGATGGGTTCTGATTCTCCTTCTCTATAATTGAAAGGGCTTTCTGTTAGAGGTATTATATTTGTAATAGGATAGAAGGAGAATGAACCATGAATATTGAACAATTGGAATATATCATTAAGGTAGCCGAGGTTAACTCGATTTCCACGGCTTCAGAAAGCCTTCATATCTCTCAATCTGGAATCAGCATGGCCATTACGAGTTTGGAGAAGGAATTAGGTATAAAAATCTTCAAGAGGTCACGATTAGGAACCATACCTACAGAAGATGGAAAGGAAATCATCCAGAAAGCTCTTGAAGTATTAAGCAAATTGGAAGAAATAAGAGACAGTGCCCAAATACATTCAGATACGATGGAAAAAGAGTTACGCCTATCATCTACACAAGGTTTATTTCTTACGGTTTTACCTAAATCATTAGCGTTATTTAAGA
The DNA here is from genome assembly GCF_042727425.1 of Peribacillus sp. NPDC060253. NCBI lineage: Bacteria > Bacillati > Bacillota > Bacilli > Caryophanales > Bacillaceae > Peribacillus > Peribacillus sp. NPDC060253. The sequence goes on along the minus strand of NZ_JBHXAS010000229.1, from coordinate 593 downwards.
AGAAGTATCCCGAGGTGAAAATTATGATTGAAGAGAAAGGGGGACAAGAGATAACCGAAGATATACTGAATGATAAGATAGACATCGGACTATTAAATATTCCAAAGGTTAGACCGAAAGAAAATGAGTTGGAATTTCAGCCCCTAATGGAAGCAAAAGTAATTGTGTCGGTCAGTAAGAATTCCCCTCTAGTGAACCGGAAAAGCATAACCCCACAAGAGCTGCTGGACCAAGATTTAGTCGTCTACAATGGACCAAGAATGAAGACATTTATTAAAGAATTTTTTACTCTATACGGTGAGATGAATATTTTGTTTTTCACAAATAATACAGAGATTATCAAAAAAACGGTCGCTGAAGGATTAGCCATTTCCTTTTCGTATGATATTGGAATTAACAGCGATCCCTATTTCCTAAGCGGGGAACTTGTGGCTATTCCTTTGGTGGAGCTAGAAAATAATTCAATGGAATTCGGTTACGTTCGCTCTAAGAAGCAACATTTTTCAAAAGCTGCAAGAGAGTTTATTAAATGTCTCGAATTCTACACTACTCTTAAATATTAGTTTCCTATGGTGATTGGGAAACTAATATTT
>NZ_JBHXAS010000228.1:0-3373 GCF_042727425.1 Peribacillus sp. NPDC060253 | reverse complement strand
CTACGTCATTCTCTGTATCTTGCCGTACTATGCGGCATAAGAAGTTCAAGGAACAAAAAGCTTAAAGCATTCTATGATAAGAAAAAATCAGAAGGTAAACCGGCCAAAGTGTCAATCGTGGCCAGTATGAATAAGTTGCTTCATTGGATTTACGCTTTATTAAAGAGAAAAGGAACGTTCCGAGATTTAGCCTAATTAACGGTTTTGTGAAACAGAGAAAAATCCTTCCAAAAGGGTTTTGGAGGGTTATTTGGCATGGCCAAAAATAGTATATCATAAGGGAAATGAAAATTTCAGAGAAAGATATTGACATCCTATTAGCTGGTTTACTTCAAAAACTAGGGTTGATGCGGCAGTCTTTTTTATGGAACTAAAGGGGGGATCTTCCTTAGGTGTAGAGTGACAATTTTGTTCATTAATACAACTTATATTCATTTAAATTTCAGAAGCTTCTGGTTGGAAACCTCCTATATTTCTATCTTCCACTACCATGCGCAATCCACGCTTCGGTCTGAGTGTAATAGACGGAAGTGGCTTTACTTCATGATGGTCAGGCGCCAGCCTTATCCGATATCGTTGAGCAATGCATGCTAGGACAAGCACAGCTTCCATCACTGCAAAATGATTACCGATACAAACTCTCGGACCTCCGCCAAATGGAAAGTAAGCGAACGGAGGTAGGGTTTTCATAAAGTTGTTTTCAAATCGCTCAGGTTTAAAGGAATCTGGATTATCAAAATACTCAGGCTTGTGGTGCATCACATACTGACTCAACAGGATCATATCGCCTTTTTTAAAAAGATACCCTCCAATTACCACATCCTCTGCCACTTCCCGTTGTATGATATAGGCAGGCGGGTATATGCGCATTGATTCATAGATAACATTTTGTGTGAATGTTAATTTCATAAAATCGCCAGGTGTTAGATTACGGTTGCCGATTACGCTATCTATTTCATTGAAAAGTTTAGTTTCCACATCAGGGTGTTGGGAAAGCAAGTATAAGGTCCAGGAAAGCACGTTTGCTGTTGTTTCGTGACCGGCAAGGAAAATGGTCATTAACTCATCACGTAACTGCTTGTCTGTCATAGCTAAGCCATCCTTATCATCTCGAGCATCCATTAGAATCCCAAGCATATCCTCATGTCTCTCTGCCTCTGTTCTACGTTTTTCAATAAAGCTATAAATCACCTTATCAAGTCTCTGTTTCGCAATTTTATATTCACGGTTGTTTTTAGTTGGAACCCATAGTGGCATTTGAAGTGTTCGCATTCTTTTAACGGCAATTCTCATGAAGGCTTCTATAGGTTCCCCGAGCATGCCATATCCTTCTTTGAGGTTCATGCTGAACATGGTCTTGCTGATAATACCCAGTGCAAGGCTCATCATATCCTCCGTAATAATCCTTTCTTCTCTGTTTTTCCAAGTGGAAATATAGTCCATTGTTATATCAATCATATCCTGACCATAATTGCTAATATGAGACTTTTTGAAAGAGGGTTGAATAAGCCTTCTTTGGCGCATGTGAATTTCTTTTTCACTTGTAAGAAGGCCTTCTCCGATTACTGGTTTTAAAGCAGAGAAGTCCTTTGATTTCAAGAAGGATTTTTGTTTTGTTACAAGTACCTGCTTAATTAAATCTGAATTTGAAATAAGGTAAACATTATGGAAAGGTCCAAAACGAATTTTAGCAACTTCTCCATATTCTTTCGCTAAACGGGTAAGAAAGCCAAGTGTATCTGAAATAAACTCCTTTGAATGGCCAGTAATTAATTTTCCTTTTGGGCCTGGAGAATCATTTGAAAAATCTGTGTCACTCATTGGTTTGTTTCCTCCATTTCGGTATAATTACTTGTATTCATTCTATGAGGAAAGTATTGATTGGTTTGGACAAGTTGTTAATAAGAAGACTAACAAATACAATATTTTTTAAAGATTGTTAATCAATTTGATGAAATTATAAGTGTGTATAAAGGAATACTATTAATAAACGAAATCAAAGTGTTTATGAAATTGTAAAGGCACCCATCCCTGGTTGTCACTTTCTTTTACTAATGAAAGCAGGTATGTATGGAACTACCTTCAAAAGTTATTATCTTGTTGAACTAACAAATATGGGGTAGGAAATAGCTCCATTTTCTTATGCAACTAACAGGGCAGATTAGTTCAAGTAGCATAGTTTATTCGAACTATGCAACATAATCATTTAAAAATTACTTTGGAATATTTTTTGATTTACTACGAATCCTAATTTTAGGAGGCGACAAAATGAAAAAACAAGAAAAATCAAAAAATCTTGGCCTCAATAATAAGTCTTATAGAACTAACGGGTGCGTCGTATTATAAGGTTGACCAGTAAAAATTACTGGTTGACCTTTTTTTAATAGAATCTATTATATCAGTAGCCAGGGTAGGACGTACGGGTGCGTGGGACTTGATCTCGTGAACTAAACTGTCCGCCCCCTACTTGTAGAAACATGTTTGAGGCTGGTTGGGACGTAGATCTCGTATAACAAGCGAAGCTATGACACTGCATGGAGGACTAGGGGTACTGGTTAGTAAGTAAAGGAGGTAAAAATAATGAATCCAGTTGTTGGTCTGGATGTGGCAAAAGGAGAGAGCCAAGTTCAGGCATTCTTAGATCAATCTAAACCGTATGGGAAGAGCTTTTCAATGAAGCATACTAGAGAGGAATTAGATCATTTTATAGGATTTCTAAAAGAAATTGAAGAGGTGACAGGGCAGATGCCTATGGTCATTTTAGAATCTACAGGGCATTACCATTCTCCCGTTATTCAATACCTGGAGGAACAAGGGATTCTATATATCTTACTAAATCCGATTATTTCATATCAGGCAAAGAAGTCCAGTTTACGGAAGGTAAAAACAGACGCAATCGATGCGTACCAGTTGTGTGTGCTGTATTACAAAGAGGATTTAGAACCTCATAAAATTAGAGGCATTCAGCTATTAGACCTTCGGAATTTGTCCAGACAACAGGAAATCGTAACAAATATGTATGTGGAAGCTAAACTTCAGTTTCACACCATTTTAGATCAAGTGTTTCCTGAATACCGGAAGGTTTTTGGGGATTTATATTCAAGGGTTTCTTTATTGATATTAATGGAATATCCCACTTCAGAGGCGGTATTAACAGCCGGGGAAAGTAAGCTATCAGAGAGTGTTATAGAGTTCTGTCCTAGCCGATCGGGTCAATGGGCATGGGAAAAAGCAAAAAAAATAATGGACTCCGCATCTCGAAATCCATACCAAAAAAACGTGTATGAAAGTCACGTAATCAATCTTCGTATGTATATTGAGTTGCTTTTTCATTACCAGGGACACCTTTCTGATTTGGAAGATCGTATAGTGG
>NZ_JBHXAS010000227.1:0-3409 GCF_042727425.1 Peribacillus sp. NPDC060253 | reverse complement strand
GAGACAGATTTAAGTGAGGACTGATGGAGAGTATGCTGACATTCGGTACAATTATAAAGCAAAATGCAAGTAAGTACAAAAATAAGCCGGCTGTTATTTTTCAAGATACAATCAAGACATATGAAGAGTTAAACATTCGCGCGAACAAAATTGGAAACGCTTTCTTGGAACGTGGCTTTCAAAAAGGCGATAAAGTAGCTGTCATGTTAAAGAATCATGCTGCTTATGTCGAGATCATGGCCGGGCTGTCCAAAATCGGAGTCATCATTGTACCGATAAACTATCGCCTGGTTGGACCTGAAGTAGAATATATACTAAGAAACTCTGAAAGCCGGGGATTCATTATTTCAAAAGAATATGAAGGGATTGCCCAAGAGTTGCTTCCAAAAAACTCTCAATTAGACACCGTACTGGTTGTGGGTGGTGCGTCCAATGAAAATATAAAAGGGTATGTCGATTTTCTTGCTTCAGGCTGTGATTCGGAACCGAACATAGAGGTTAATGAGAAAGATACTTTCTATCTGGGCTACACTTCCGGTACGACCGGAAAGCCAAAAGGAGTGGTCATTTCCCATCGATCCCGAATACTGACAGGAATGGCCGCAGCTTATGAATACAAGATCGACGAATCAGATATCCACCTTGTTGCCGGGCCCGTTTATCATGCAGCCCCATGGATTTTTCTTGTCATGCAGCTGCTCGTGGGCGGCACCCTTGTCATTCATGAATCATTTAATGCAGAACAAGTGCTTGAAGACATTGAGCGATACAAGATCACAAACACGTTCCTTGCACCAACGATGTTCAATTTCTTGATCAACACGAGGGAAGACACAAAAACAAAGCATGACATCACCTCTATGCGCGTGTTGATTTCAGCAGGCTCGCCGCTACCGACACAAACAAAAATGGATATTCTGGAATTTTTCAAAAATGCCTATTTGAACGAATTTTACGGTTCGACTGAAAGTGCGATTACACTGAACATTAAACCGGGTGACATTCGCCGGAAGGAACGTTCAGTGGGACATCCTTTCCCGCTTGTGGAATGTGTAATTTTGGATGACGAGAAGAACCTGGTTTCGAACGGTGAAGTAGGGGAGTTGTATTTTAAATCACCGTACAACTTAGACGGCTATTATAACAATCCGGATGCTGACGCCGCTTCGTTTTATCATGGTTTTTTTACAGTGGGAGATATGGCGCTGCAGGATGAGGATGGATTTTACTATATTGTAGACCGAAAGAAAGACATGCTGATCAGCGGCGGTGTTAATATTTATCCGCGTGAAATTGAGGAAGTCCTTTATTCACATCCTGGGATTCTCGATGTTGCGGTGATCGGTGTACCGGATGCCGTGTGGGGGGAATCGGTTAAAGCCATTGTTGTACAAAGAGAAGGGGCTAATCTCAAAACAGAAGATATCATTAGTTACTGCGAAGGAAAATTAGCCGGCTATAAGAAACCAAAATCGGTAGACTTTGTCCATGAACTCCCACGCAACCCATCGGGGAAAATATTAAAAACAACATTGCGGGATTCCTTTGCAAATGATAGAAATGGAATCTTTCATATTAATTAATTTTTTCTATTACGGAAACAAGATAAAAAGCAACTGCGTTGATTAAGCAGTTGCTATTTTTTTGCAAAATAGACAAATAGGAATAGGAATATCGATAATAGGTTTTTTATAAAGTTTATTGGTATATTATATCTACTTTACACGTTTAAGTACTATTATTAATTACGTCAAGCTCAAGGTACTTTTAAAGACAATCCCATATTCAGTGTAAAAATAAGAAATAATATATGGGAGAGTACAAGAAGTGGAATTGGTAGAGAAGGGTAAAATACGCCATTGTGGAAATGACGGAACAAAAATTATCTCGACGATAACAAGCACCGAATTAGAAAAAAGCAGCGACATTTTCAATCGCTACTTCTTCAAAAAGTTCCATTCATTATGGGTAGTGAAACAGTGCATTAGCTCTATTTCAAAAACTCCACCAATTCCGTTGTAAATTCCCCTGAAGCCTCAATGTTGGACAGGTGGGCTCCTTCTAGTTCGACGTAGCGTGCGCCCTGAATCTGCTCAGCAAGGTATTGTCCGTCAGATGGAGGAGTTGCTAAATCCCCGATGCCAACAATTACTAATGTGGGTACGTTAATTTGTTTGACTGAGTCCCGTTGATCCATATCACGGACTGCTGCACAGGCTTCAACATACCCCTCAGGTGAAGTTGACAAAAGAACCTTTCTCACCTGATCCAGCTCTTCAGACCCTTGCACCATATATGGAGCCCTGAACCAACGAGCCAAAACGCCCTCCGCAATTACTTCCATTCCTCCATTACGAGTAGCTGAGGTAAATGCAACGATATATCAATAGTTTCAGCCATTTTTAATGTTTCATTTTCATTGAGAGATTCAATAAAAGTTCATGCTCATAAAAGAATCATAGTACCCATGACCAACTTTTTGACTGTATGTTGCAAGCGATCAATTATAGGGTTCTCTGCAAAAAGGATTACAACACTTATGTTTCTCTAAAAAAATATGGACAAGTACCATAGCTGGATTGATTTTCATGATTGGCAATGGTTTAGGCTCACATGTCAACTGCAGTTCCACTTGATCGGATAGGTTCGCAGACCAACAAAAGTTTAATAAGTCCGATATCATAGAATCGCCATATTAGATTTAGTTAACAAATACAAATAAGTAAACTAACTATAGAGAATGATTTTTGCAACAATACAAATATAGCCGCACCGACCCTTTCGTTCCAAAGCAAGGGATAACAGCCTCAAAGTTTGATTTCACCCATAATTTTCCATGGTTGTATTTTGTGTTAATCACTTTCTAACCTCTTCCTGTGATGGTAAAATGAGTTGTTTTGGATAGAGCATCTAGGGGGAAAAGAGAGAATGGCAGATATATTAGCATTTTTATTTTTTTTTGGAGCAGGCGCTCTTCTTGTGACGGCGATTGTTTTCTTGGTGGAGAAGAAATTCAAGAAAGCTCTTATGATGTTGGGACTTATGCTTGTATCATTGATCCTATTTATCATAGCCGTCATGTTTACGGATATAGGGACGGAAGCAACTACTGAAGAGGTGGAGCCTGAACCAGTCGAACTGACTGCAACAGTAGAAACTGCCACTTTTAACAAGAAAAAAAATACGGTCTCTGCACAACTTCCAAATCACACACCTGGGCGATCATCATCTTAATTGCGCATAGTTTCATACAATATCCTCCTGAAATTAGTAAGTGAATTAGAACATTAAAAGCCTACATCCTGATTTTAAGGATGTAGGCTTTTTTTAAATGTATTTGTACATTTTAATTCTAACACAACTACACAATTGTACAATTACACAAATTTATATTTTCTTTATATTATAG
>NZ_JBHXAS010000226.1:0-3475 GCF_042727425.1 Peribacillus sp. NPDC060253 | reverse complement strand
TATTTATAATTTTAGAGTAAGATTATGATAACTATACAAAAAAAGGGGAATTATGAATGAAACTAAAAAAAATATGGGAGAACGTTAACTTGGTACGATCTCTCCCTTCTACATTTGCGTATAAACTTTCAAGAAATAAAAGCATCATCAACAAAGATATCGAGGTTTGGGTTCAAATTAATAATTTAGAAGGATTTAATTATTCAAAGATTCGATATTTAAATTGGCTATTAGTTAACAAAGAGGAGTTCAGAAACCTGTTTTACACGAGGTTGAATAATAATTTAATTGCAATATTATTGGGGATTTTTTTTCGAAAGTTAAACTCATTATATATTTCAACTAGAGATATCGGCCCGGGGTTATTTATTTCTCATGGATTTAGTACTATTATTTTAGCGAATAGGATTGGTGAAAATTGTTGGATTAATCAGCAAGTAACAATAGGTACGAAAAACGGTGTTCCCACGCCCCCTACTATCGGTGATAATGTAAGGATTGGCGCCGGTGCCATTGTAGTCGGCGATATAAAAATAGGAAATAACTCGTTCATCGGTGCCGGTGCGGTGGTTGCCAAAGATGTTCCAGAAAACAGCGTAATTATAGGTAATCCTGCGATTCTCCTAAAAAAAGACGGAGTTAAAGTTAACCAACGACTATAAAGGTAACAAAAACAAAGTAGTACTTATTGAACAATACCCTGGATAACGAACACAGATAAAAAGTGTCCCCTATCCGGGTTTTTTTGTGTTTCAATAGATGTAATGAGTATGGACGGAGGATTTCTATGAGTAAAAATATACCGAGCTTCAGATTAAAGCACTTGAAAAGAATCCAAAAATCAAAAGCGCTTCCGAGCGATCTATTTCCTATAGTCCAGAATTTAAGATAAAAACAGTTAAGGAATACAAAAAGGGGAAATCTCCCTCTCATAACTTCATTGACTAGGTATTTAATCTTAAAATAATTGGCAAGAAACTACCCAAAGGCTGTCTACAGCACTGTCGTTATACCTTTAATAGGTTTGGTGAGAAAGGCTTCCTTTTAGGGAACGACGTTTACTACTGTTTAACGATGAAATTTCATTTCTTCCTGATAACTTTTAGTCATCCTATGTTATGGAAATATCATTTAAAATCCCGCAATCATCAATCATCTCACTCCCATTCTATAAGTGAGATGATTATCTAATATTTAAACCGCTAATAATGTTATTTTAGTTCCGATGTTTTTAGTCTCGTCAAAAATTCTAATGTTAATACCTCAATATTATTTAGGCTGCAAGAAATGCGTGCATAGTCATTTTTTGGAAACTAATGTCATGGCATTATTATTTATTTTTATTCTATTTCATGTGTGATTTTATGAAAGTTATTATCCCTAGTATAATACTCTAATCAAACGTTGTTTCAATCAGAAAATATGTTTTTTAAATATGAATTAATAACTAAAAAAGAGATAGAGAACAATGCTAATTTATTTTTATTTCATAAAAAAACCTAATCCATAAGAGCTTATCATTAAATAAGCGCGTACTCTAAATTTTTAATAGTTTCTCTTCCAATGGAATCATAAATAATGTTAGCCTTCCTAGCATGTAAAGGGTCATAGCAGTTTCTTCCATCAAGTACAATTGGACATCTCATAAGTTTACTATATTTGGAAATATCAAAATTTTTGACTTCATCCCATTCAGTAAAGATAAAACATACATCTGCATCTATAAGACTTTCTTCAATAGTGTTGGTATAAGTAATTTCGTTTGGATAAACTTTTTTAAAATTATTAACCCCTGCAGGATCCCATGCTTTAATTTTGGCTCCATCTTCGAGCATTATTGGAATATTAACTAGAGAAGGGGCTTCCCTTAAATCATCAGTTCCCGGTTTAAAAGTTAATCCCAAAACTGCAACTGACAGCCCATTTAAGTTATCGTAGTATTTTCGAGATTTCTTAATTAACTTTATCTTTTGGTTCTCGTTAACATCAATAGCAGCTTTGATGGTCTTCAGCTCTATATCATGAAAATTAGCTAACCAGTGAAGCGCTTTGGTATCCTTTGGAAAACAAGACCCACCATAGCCAACCCCTGGGTTTAAGAACTTATTCCCAATTCTACTGTCTAACCCCATTCCGAGACTAACATCCTCGATGTCAGCACCAATAACTTCACAAAGGTTAGAAATCTCATTAATAAAAGAGATTTTAAGAGCCAAAAAATCATTTGAAGCATACTTAATCATCTCAGCACTTCGCCTATTTGTCACTACAATAGGCGCATCAAACTCTTCATAGACCTCTTTTAATATATTTTTCGGGTACTCTTCTTCAGCACCAATAATAATTCTTGAAGGGTGTAGTGTATCCTTAACAGCCGTACCCTGAGACAAAAATTCTGGGTTTGAAGCAACATATACATTAACATCTTTTGAAAGATTCTCTTCTATTATCTCATATACCTTATCATTTGTACCAATAGGTACTGTTGACTTTATAACAACAACACTATCTTTTTCAACACTTTTTGCAATTTCTTTTGCAGCAGAATAGACATAACTTAGATTAGCAGAGCCATCAAGCCTTTCGGGTGTTCCTACACCTATAAATATTACATCTGCGTCTTTATACGCTTCTTTATAATCTGTAGTAAAGTCTAACCTTTCCATATTTCTTACCATTAATTCTTCAAGGCCTGGTTCATAAATAGGAGATATTCCTGATTTCATTAATCTTACTTTATCTTCATCTATATCTACACAATTCACAAAATGACCCTTTTCAGCAAGGCAAACACCTGTGACTAATCCAACATATCCAGTACCTGCTACTGCAATTTTCACTATTTAACTCCCTCTTTCACAATTATTTACCTAGTCTTTGTTAGATTCTATATTAAGTATTTCACACCTTCCTATCACCTTTGGATTATTAGCGATTCTCCTACACATACCTTCCACCAAAAACTTAGTGGCTTCCCAGAAAAGCTCTTTTGCTTCTTTTTTAGGCTAAGCATAACATTTAGCGATATCCCCCGGGCGATGAGAAGTCATTTTATAACGTACCATTCAATATTAATAACTCCGCCTCCTCAATTTTGGTAGTGTATGGAGATAATTTCTTGTCGTATCGTTAGGATTTTCTACAATAAGGCAAGAATATAAGTAGATTTCGAATTAAATACCACGATATTAAATAATTCATATAAATTAGTAGAGCTTAACATTGGAAATTTATTATAATTGAACATAAATACAGTGGCAGCTAAATAGAATGTCATATTTTGCATAAGAGTAACTTCTAATTTAAACCTGTTACACATGTGATAAGAATCAAATCAAATTTTCCAACTTCCTAATCTTTACTATTTTTTGAAGATTAAGGCTTGCAACATTAAATATGTGGATTCCCTCGTTTTTTTAAAAAATAAAGGAGCTATTATTGTGGATATAAATTGTGCTATTAAAGTATTTTTATC
>NZ_JBHXAS010000225.1:0-3502 GCF_042727425.1 Peribacillus sp. NPDC060253 | reverse complement strand
GTAGTGAAATGGCATTAAAAATAGTTTTCATTGAAGACCGGATAAAGAAATTGGAATCGTAACACTTTTTTTGAAAAAAGTAATCAAATGAAACACAAGAATATCTAAAAAGAAGAGACTTCTAAATTATGAGAAATAGAAGTTTCTTTTGCATTGAAAAGGATTCGTAATTTTTAGTATATTTATCGATTACTGTTTTTGGCTAGGTTGTAATAGAATAAGTTGAAGTAAAATGAAAGTCACATTTGAAATCTGGGGGATGAAGATGAACAGTCAGGAACAAAAAGAATACCAGAAGTGTCTTGATCAATTCGGATTAGAACAAAATCCGAAAATACATAGAAAAATAAGTACAGGAAAGTCTGGCGCAGAAGTTTATATAGTGCAGATTACCAAAAAAGATGATGATAAAATAAAAAAAATACCATCCCTTATCAAGATTTCGTCAATCAAAGAAGGGACTAAAGAAATAAAAGCGTACGAAAAAGCATCAAAATTATTGGCTGATGAAAACAATTATGTTAACTCTATTCCAAAAGTGATTGATATAAAAGAATTTGAAAATATGCATGCGGTTATGTATGAATTTGCTGGAAGTGGCTCAAGTTTTACCCTTAATGAAGCTATTACCAGACAAATGGTCGTAGATTATGAAAAAATCATGTGCAAAGTACTTCGTTTTCGCGAGAATTGGGATACAGATTATATGGGTGTAAAAACAAGTGCATTTGACGCGATTATTGAAACATTAGGAAAGGAAAGATGGGAGAGGGACAAACTCATAACCCCGATAATGGAATTAGGCGTTGACACAAATAGTAGGTTAATAGGACTTGCTGGGGGTGTAGTGTTACCTAATCCCTTAATTTATTTGTACAATGAAAACCTATGGAAAGACACAGAATTAGATATATATCTTGGTCATGTCCATGGGGATTTTCACGGGAATAATATCATAGTAAAAAATAAACGGGACAAAGTTATAGATTTAGCCATAATAGACTTTGCGGAATTAAAGGGCGAGACAAATATTTATTATGATAGTCGCTATTTAGAACTCCACCTGTTATTAGATTGTTTTCCGATAGAGTCTTTTCAGAATCAAGATAAGTGGATGCAAATATGCGAGTATTTGACGAGAGACCTTGCTAAAGAAGATGATACTGAACAAAAAGTCGAAATACCAGAGGGTATCGCCCCTTTTGACAAAATTCTGCCCCATTTTGGTGAAGAATATCTTAATTCTTACGATAGCGCGTTAATTAAGGATTACCTTCCTTCCTATTATCTTGCTGGGCTTTGCGCAGGTTTGGTGTATGCTAGAAGGAAGAAAATAGATATAGCTAGAAGGTTTGCTGCTTTTATTTATGCATCGTACAATCTCAGAGAGTTAATGAGATGCCTTAAAATCGATCTTCCTACTGTGTCTTCTCTGCCCTTGGAATGGCCGATTGACCGAGACGGTCAGGAATTAAATCGACTATTGGAAGAGGGGAAGTTTGATTTGTTTGCTCAACCTATCATCAATACTCGGACAGGCAAAGTCGATTTTGTAGAGGTGTTAACAAGATTTCTGGATAGTAAAAAAAGACCTGATGAATGGTTTGATGTAGCAAGAAGGTATAACCTATTAGACAGACTCAGTATTCTTACTTGTCAAAAGCTAGTGAGTGATTTCCGTTATTTTGAGGGATTGAATTTATCCGGAGTCTTTTTCAATCTGGAGGCAGATTTACCGAAAAAAATAATAAGGGAATGTCTACGCATTCTCAAAAAATGTCCTGTTCCTGTTACTATTGAAATAACAGAACATGTGAAGAAAGATCCGCAACTTTGGAAAAAAATTTGTGATGAAGAACAGATGAGTATTGCTATAGATGATTTCGGTGATAACACCGCTACAGATTTGGAAGAGATTTTAGTCTTGAAGCCAGACTTCGTGAAGATGAAGATGAAGTATGTTGATCATTACTATGAAGAGATTTCCAATAATTTAGATAGAGAGTATATTAGGAAATTAATGGTGGAACAAGTAGAAGAAAAATCGGATCTTTTGCAATTAACTCAAGTGGGTATTAAGTATGTCCAGGGATACTTATTTGCTATACCGCAAGATATTAGGAAATTGCCGATTGATCAATGGAATAAAGGGTTTCTTCAAATGATGTGAATAGAAAAGTAGGATTCAAATCATTTGAATTTTAAGGCGTATATTTTACTAATGCATCAGAACAATTTCATTGATTTTTATTGAATAGGAGATATTATAACTTAACTTTTAATACTAGAATAGAAAGATTAACATTAAACAGCAGTAAAGTGATGACGTCAACGTTCTCTACTTCGGTAGGGAGCTTTTTTATTTGACCTTGAAACGAATGGAATTAATGGCCCTAAAACTCAAACTTAATTGATCATAGCTTTACAAACCAAACTAAATAAACAATTCAATAAAAAGCTAGTTGTGGATGGAAAATGGGAGCTAAGACAAAGGCTACCATCGTCCCTTTGGATAAAGGTGCAAAAGGCAAGCTTACTTGGATTCTACAAGCTGCACTATACCAAGGATTTAACCCAGGTTCTTTTGATTCGAAGCAAAAGAGTCTGATTTTATAAGTTTCAAAAAGCTAATAGATAACTGCTGATAAGAAAGCAGGTAAATCTACAATTAAAGAATAGTTCGATGCATAATCTCATGTGAAATGACTTGTATAAAGGGTAGTGACTTTAGTTAAAGGCAAAAAGATACGGAAAACTATTGTCATAAATCAGGAAGTTTAGGCTTTGCTGGATAGCTTCGCAGACCAACAGAAATTCAATAAATCAGATCTTATCGAAATGGCTATTCTTTAATAGAAAAATACAAATAAGGTGCTGCCATTACGAAGCACCTCATCTTGAAATTTCTATTAGCCATACAATTTCTAAACGACTTCTTCTTGTTTCATTTTTTCTTTGACTGTAACCAGTCGAAAAAGTCATCTCTGAAAACCCTCTTGGACCTTTTTAAACGAATTAAAGGAAAATCGGGATTTCCCATGTATTCATCAGCAGTTCTTTCACTAACATTTAAATAAGCTGCCAAATGCTCTACAGTTAATAATTCAGGTAGTTGTGACTCATCGGTATCGTTCGTTATTATTTCTTCCCTTTTTACGTAATTTACGTAATTTATATGCCCTTCTCCAATACATGCTGCTACTTTCTTAGAACATTTGGGACATGTAAGTGTCTCAACTTTATCTTCCATAACAGAAAAACGCGATACTACTCCAAACAGTGTTGAACAATTTTCACATAAATAAGAATAAATACCTTCCACTTTCAAATTTATCACTCCATTGACTTATCATTAGTTAAACTAACAAAATCTATAAGTAGCCAATCTGATATGTGATAGGCTTAAGCGCTTTTCACTAATCAAGCTTCTATTATTGTGGTACCCGAAGGTACTCCTCCATTGTTAAAGCCCTTCTCTAAATTGAGAGGGGCTTAATTATTG
>NZ_JBHXAS010000224.1:0-3604 GCF_042727425.1 Peribacillus sp. NPDC060253 | reverse complement strand
GCTTATAACCCGTTCTAGTTAAAACAGAATTTATTTCATATTGTAAGTTCATCATTATAAACTCCTTTCCTAATGGAATAATCCCCCCAAACATCTGTCTTAAATAATCTATCATTTTATATTCACCTAAAATCGTAATCATTTCGATTTACATTAAAATTAAATCATATTTTCATTAGAAAATCAAAAAAGTATATTTCATTATTTTTTTCATAAACTCTTTAATGAGTGCCTAAAAAATAGTTAATTTCGATGTACACGATACTGCTGACAAATACAATAGATAATGAAATGATTTAAAATATTGGAATGTGAATAAATAAAATTATTCATTTTTCTAGAGAGAAGGTGCGCATTTTATCACTGTAAGATGATTATTGGCACTTCTTCTCTCAGAAAGATTTACGGTTTCCCTAAGTTAACAAAAAAACTTTTTAGTACATATCAATGACCTTTTCTTTTTAAAAAGTAAATCTTTTGAAAAGCAAATCCCAGTAATAAGATGACAACAAGAAGCAACGTAATAGTTGCTCCTGGAGGAGTTCCTAAATAATAGGAAGTACTTAAACCGGTGATGATGCCGAAAAAAGCAGTAATTATCGCGGTAATAATTACCCATTTGAAACCTTTTGCTATCCTTATTGAAAAGGCAGCTGGTAAGACAAGCAGGGCTGATACTAACAGTACACCAATTGTAGGGATAATGACCGCTATTACAAGACCAGTTAAAATACTGAATGAGAGTGACAGAATATGTGTATTAATCCCACTAGCAAATGCAGTATCTTCATCAAATGTTAACAAAAATAGCGGTCTTTTTAATATCCAAAAATACAGGAGAACTATTAAGGTTATAATCAGCATGATATATAATTGCCGATTACTAATAGTTACAATGGAACCAAATAAATATTGTTCCACATTAGTTGTCATGCCACCAGCACTAATACTCATTAAAAAGAGGGCAAGAGATAAACCAGCAGCCATTAATATGGCAATGGAAACCTCAGAATAAGAATGGTAAGCTCTGCGCATATACTCTACTGCAACGGCACCAATGATAACAACAAGAAAGCTTGAAAGCGTTAAATCAGTATGAATGAAATAACCGACAGCTACTCCAGCTAGGGAAATGTGTGAGAGGGTATCAGCCATTAACGCTTGTCTCCTTAATACGAGAAAGACTCCCAATATTGGGGCAATGATGGCAATTAATCCTCCTGCCCAAAATGCCCTTCGCATGAATTCAAGGTCAAACATTTCCATGTATCTCGTTCTCCCTTCTCAAGATGAATGATTTTATCAAGAAAAGGTTTTACATCTTCTTGATCATGGGTTACCATCAAGACCGTACAGTTGTGCTCCTTAACTCGATGGTTCATAAATTCATAAAAATTTTTTCTACTTTCAAAATCCATCCCGGTTGTTGGTTCATCAAGTACAAGAAAGTCTGGTTCAGCTGCTAAAGCACGTGCTATACAGATTTTTTGTTTTTGACCACCAGATAATGCCCCGATTTTATGATTCCTAAATTCCCACATCCCAACCATTTCCAAAGCATTTTGAACAACCTTCTCGTCAAGAGCAGTCAATCTAGCAAACCATTTTCCTTTACGAAATCTCCCGGAACGGACCAACTCTATAACAGTACTTGGAAAACCAACATTAAATGAAGCTATTTGTTGAGGTACATATCCAATTTTTAACGGTAGTCCTTTTTCATTACTTTTACTTATTTTTATCTCTCCGCTCCAAGGCTTTAATAAGCCTAGCAACAATCGCAACAGAGTTGATTTAGAGGCACCGTTAGGTCCTGTAACCCCAATGAATTCACTACTATTTATTTGAAAGGAAATATCGTCTAGTGCTGGAGAATGGCCATACCCAAATTTAATTGCTTTTACTTCTACAAGTTTCAATCATGTCACTCCTTTTCAGTTTTACAAAAAAATAAAAAGAGTGACTATGTCATGTATCACGCTTTTATTTCATTAACTATTTACTTAATGCACCCTTTAGTTTACCTAAATTATCTTGCATTACTTGAATATAATCAGCGCCTTTTTTTTGATTTTCTTCACTTAATCCTTCCAAGGTATTAAGTACTTGAGTTTCCGCCCCTATTTCATCTGCTAGAGTTTTTGCTACTTTTGGGGATGCTACTTCTTCAAAGAAAATAGTTTTTATATTATGGTCTAATGCAAAATTCTTCAATTCTGAAAGCTTAGCAGGACTTGGTTCGTTTTCAGTAGACAAGCCGGCAATTGCTACTTGTTTAAGACCATATTCATTTGCTAAGTATCCAAAAGCTGCATGTTGAGTAATAATTTCTTTACTTGAAACATCTGCAAGTGTAGATCTAAATTCTTTATCTAGGTCCTTTAGTTCTTCTATATAAGCCACACTATTTTTTTCATACTCTTCCTTATGATTTGGATCAACCTTTATTAATGCATCCTTAATATTCTCAACTTCTTTTTGTGCAAGTGCAGGGCTTAACCAAACGTGTGGATCCTTTTCATGACTATGTGCTTGCTCTTCTTCCTCTGCATGTTCATGCTCTTCACCTTCCATTAGAGTGATTCCTTCGCTCGCTTTAACAAAAGTAGACTTTTTAGAATCTAAACTCTCTTCGATATCAGGCACCCATGTCTCCATATACTCACTGTCATAGACGAATAAGTCTGCATTTTGTATATTACCTACATCCTTTGGTGAAGGTTCCCAATCATGAGGCTCTATGGAAGAAGGAATTAATAATTCTACCTCAGCGAGATCGCCAACAACATTTTTTGTAAACTCATACATTGGATAAAAAGTAGTGACTATTTGAATCTTATCAGTATCCTTCTTTATTTGATTTTCCGCCCTCTCATTACCATCCCCTTGTTGACATCCGACAAGCATAAGTGGGATTGCAAATACAGGAGCTACCATTCTGTTAAACTTTTTCATAAAATTACCCTCCGATATATATTCACTCTTTTTTAGCATTTGTAGTATATCGTAATTATTACGATTTGTAAATTGGAATGATTACGATTTGAATACACATTCCCCCAGTACTGGTAATTGAATTCTTTTTCTATCTTTTTAATTCAGATACATGCTACTAACCTTAACAAAGTTGTAGCTAAAAATACAAATACATCCTTTGATAGCCAATACTAAGAATCCTTTTTGAAAAAAATAATTAAAACGGATTCTTTTCTTAACAATCATTATCGCAAAAGGATAACCAATGCCCAGGTTTCAAGGTTTAATAATGACTGGCTGCCTAAGGTATCCTTTCAGGCCTTTTACAGATAAGTTCATTACTATTGAAGTATAAGAGATTCAAAAGCATTCCTTTTGAAAATTTCTCACGAAGCTTATCAGGCAATTGATTGGTTATAGTATGGGTGTTGGTTTGGAATAAAGTTTGTTTAAAAAATTTCCGTAAACGCTGATTTAGCTGCAAACAAAAATACTCGTTTTGATTAGAGTTTGATCAAAACGAGCTTTTTCTATTGGATTTGAGTCAATATTTTGGACACAAAAAAGTTAAATCTTAAGCTGTTTTTGTAATTTGATCTTCAATGGCTTGTGGAGTTTTATATCCTAA
>NZ_JBHXAS010000223.1:0-3618 GCF_042727425.1 Peribacillus sp. NPDC060253 | reverse complement strand
CATATAGTTTACATCCACCTAATTTATAAGTAAAATGAATAAAAAGAATATATTTTATGCTTATATCGAATAAATAGGAGACAGATATGGAATTACGAGATTTAAAATCATTTATGGAAGTAGCGTTACATAAAAGCTTTACAAATGCTGCGGCAAAATCTTATTTAACACAGCCTTCCTTAAGTAAAGCCGTCAAAAAACTCGAAGAAGAACTGCGTGTGGAGCTATTCGACCGCTCGACGAGACACTTGCGCCTGACGGATGCCGGACAAGTCGTCTACCAGCAAAGCCAAAAAGCTTTCGCGGCTTTATCCGAATTGAACGTACTCTTGGATGATCTCAGGGACATAAACGCAGGTGTTGTGAAAATTGGCATCCCTCCGCTAATCGGTACCCTGTTTTTCCCGAAAATTGCCCGCAATTTTCAGAAACGTTATCCGAAAGTTTCCCTCGAGTTGGTTGAATTGGGCGCCAAGCTGATCGGCAAGCTTGTCGAAGAAGGCCAAATAGATCTAGGCATCGTCGTATTGCCAGCCAGTGAAGCAAACTTTAATATCTACCCCTTCATTGAAGATGAATTCATTTTATTCCTTCACGAAGATCACAAACTTGCCCACAAACCAGCCGTCTCCTTGACTGAATTGAAAGACGAGAAGTTCATCCTTTTTTCAGAAGACTTCACTTTACATGATTACATTATCCAGGCATGTGAAAAAGAGGGATTCACCCCAGACATCTCATACCAAAGCTCACAATGGGATTTAATCATCGAGCTCGTCTCATCCAAGCTCGGCATCACCCTCTTACCTAGATCGATTTATCATAAACAAACGAACGAAAATGTGAAAATCATCCCGTTAAAAAACTCGAACCTTCACTGGAAACTAGGGATCATCACTAAAAAAGACGCCTACCATTCCTACGCCTTGAAAGAATTATTGAAGATGCTGAATGAGGGAGTTAGCTTGTAAATTTAGCTATCCTTAAAGAATTACCTATCGATTTTCTGACATTAAAGTCAAATGTTCTAAATTACATTGGGTCTCCATTTAAGTTGTCATTTTAAACCCATAACAAAAAAACGCTGCTACTTCCTACGTTAATAATGGAAGAACAGCGTTTTATAATTTTTAGATAAAAGAATTATGGTTAAATAATTTACTTGAAATTCCACCCATAATAAACAGGGTTTTATTACATTTAGGACAATAAAAAACGACCCTTTCAGATCACAAAGTTTTTGATCATTTCAATGATCCTTATGCCGCAAACTTTCCCAGTAGTATTGAAGAAATTTATTTTCACCTTGGATTAAGCCTATTATTATGCTTATCCATTACTCTTCATTAAGATGATAGCAAAGTTGAACAACGCCAGAGGAAAAGCTTTTTGTATTAACCAGTTTTAGATTCAATCTCTCCTTTATGTCAATAAACAAAGGTTTTCCTTCCCCTAAAATAACAGGGTGAACAGATAACCTAAATTCATCAACCAACCCCAATCTTATAAAAGATGTAATAAGACTTGCCCCTCCATAAAGCCAGATGTCTTTACCAGGCTTTTTCTTTAATTTATTTACTTCTTCAACAATATTATCATTTATGATTGTTACTTTATTATCAGTCCTTTTTTTTGTTTTAGAAAATATAAATTTTTCTTTGCCATGAACTAATTTCCAAATTTCTTTTTCAGTATCAGACATCTCATTTTCTGGAGTATATTGTCCCCATAAATCATAGCTTTTTCTCCCATAAAAAATAGTATCAATATGATTTAAGAAATCAATGAACCCCATTTCAGAGTCCATAATGCACCAGTCAACTTCCCCTTTCGGTCCTTCAATAAATCCATCTAAAGTAACGGCTAAATCTAAAATTATTCTTCTTGGTCTTTCGTTAATGGCCATACTTTCATCTCCTTTTGTCTTATAGAATTTCACTTACTCATAAGGTTTCGACCGCTCAACGAGACACTTGCCCCTGACCGATGCTGGACAAATCGTGTACCAGCAAAGCCAAAAGCCTTCGCACATTACCCGAATGGAACGTACTCTTGGATGACCTCAGGGACATTACAACCGGCGAAGTGAAAATCTATTGTTCCCGGAATTCCCCATGAATCTCACTGCTTTTCACCATTTCATCCGAAGTTACTTCAGTTACGTTAGTTTTATCTTACAGCTTCTAACATAGTATTAAAAGATTGAATCAAAAACTAAGGAGACTCGCGATGAAAGCAATGGTATGCACCAAATACGGTTCACCCGATGTACTGGAACTCAAAGAGGTAGCAAAACCAACTCCCAAGGACAACGAAGTTCTGGTGAAAGTACATGCGGCAACAGTGGCTTCAGGGGACATAAGAGTCCGGAGTTTCAATAGTCCTTTCTTGTTATGGCTGCCGATGCGAATCTTCCTGGGTCTTAGGAAACCGCGAAAATCGATACTGGGAGTGGAATTGGCCGGGGAGATAGAGGAAACGGGCAGGAATGTGAAAAAATTCAAAAAGGGCGACCAGATTTTTGCCATGACTGGCATGAATTTTGGGGCTCATGCCGAATACACATGCTTACCTGAAGACGGGGCAATCGCGATGAAGCCTGATAATGTCACCTATGAGGAAGCCGCCGCCATTTCTTTTGGGGGAACGACAGCCCTGCATTTTTTCAGAAAAGGAAATATCCAGGAAGGACAAAAAGTCCTCATCTACGGTGCATCAGGTTCGGTAGGGACTTCAGCCGTACAGCTGGCCAAATACTTTGGAACAGAAGTTACCGGAGTATGCAGTGCCGCTAATTTTGAATTGGTGCAATCACTCGGAGCACAAAAGGTCATTGATTATACGATAGAGGATTTCACAGAAAGACAAGAGCGATATGATATCATCTTTGATGCAGTCGGTAAAAGCTCGAAAGCCACTTGCAAGAAAGCACTAACCCCGAACGGGCGATATGTGTCCGTTGAAGGGCAAGGAATAGCAAAGATTCTTTCGGAAGATTTACTATTCCTCAAAGAGCTAATCGAAACTGGAAAAATAAAATCGGTCATTGATAAACGCTACCCGCTGGAGCAGATTCCCGAAGCTCATCGATATGTAGAACAAGGGCATAAAAAGGGAAATGTCGTCATCACTTTGGTTCATGATAAACCCTGACAGCGCTTTGCACACCGCCGCTTTTTGGGAACTTTCGTCACCCATGTTACAGATTCTGGAATTCTTTCTCATTTTGGAGAATACTCCTCTAAACCATTATATTGAATTAGGAATGACCCTAAGGTTCTTTCTAATTAGAGGGATTTTACTTTGAACGGTGCGTTCCACTCCAGGTACTCGCTTTCCAGCTCATAATTGGATCTCTTGAGTTTCTAATAGGTTGCATTGGTTGAGAAGAGACACAAATTCTAATGACCATAATTATCCCTTCTCCCCATTCATGATCACCGAGAGAGTATGAAACATATTTTTTGAACACGGACAGAATTGCTGATAATTGGAAAACCCAACCTCATACTCCTATGGATTTTTCCGTAGGAGTTTAGCATTTAATCATAAATATTAATTAACACTATCTAGGTATTTTTAACTATTAATCTCTTTTATTTTTAATTGTTTTAAGAT
>NZ_JBHXAS010000222.1:0-3660 GCF_042727425.1 Peribacillus sp. NPDC060253 | reverse complement strand
AAATTAAGGAAACCCATCTTAATAGGAACTATTTTTTATACAATTTTAATTTTATATTTTATGTTCTTTGCTTTTAATAGATTAAATCATGCAACCGGCGATTATGAATATGTATTTATGCTTGTTCCGGAAAACGTTCCTCTTCGATTTCCAAAACCAACTTTTTCATGGTTATACCAATTTGGAAACATTGCTGCTTTTATCCCTTTTGGAGTAGTAATTCCTTTGTTGTATCGTTCCAGTTTTGGGAAGTTCATATCCTTGTTTGTCTTGACGATTCTCGTTCTGGAATCGCTGCAGGCTTTAACTTATCTTGGCAGCTTTGATGTAGATGATGTTATATCCAATACATTAGGTGCAACGATAGGTTTTATCGCCTATAGAGTAGGATTTTCTTCAAAAATTTCTTATAAAAAGCTTATTGCTTCGGCTCTATCTATTGGTGTTCTTCTAGTTGGGGTAATCGTGGTCTCGGAAACTATCAATTATGTTGTAGCGACAAGAGAAAGCACGATTCAAGCATTACACGATGTGAAAGAAATGAATGGAACCATGCCTATGACTGAAAATCTTCCAAGTTTCACCGTAGCAGGAAATAAAATAGAACCTAAAATGAACGTGTATAATAGTGAAGGGGATAAAAGCAAATCATACACTTACATCTTGGGGAACAAGAAAGATGTGACGTTCTATTCTTATTATGGCATTCCAGACAAGGGTAATTTCAAGGGAGAAGTTACTATACTGGCAGATGGAAACGTAAGAGCTCAGTACAATAATAAAGGGGCAGAATCTTTAGAGATACCATTTTTTGATAAGGTAAACGAAATTACGATTATCGTTTCCGGGAACGCTAAACTATGGGACGTTGGATTCAGTGAAAAGAAGCATTGGTGGGAGTAAAGAAAAAACAAACAACCAATGAAACCATGGTAATCGCTGAAAGGCTGTCGAGAAAGTCTCGAGAGCCCTCTTTTAAGCTTTAATCACTAAATTTACTATCGGCTCTTCAATTAGAAGTGGAACTACTTTCTTCATTTGTAAATCGTTCATTATTGTGAAGTAATTCACTTAAACTAACGGGGCAGTTTAGTTGAAGAAGACCCGTTTGCGATATGGTATAGTTTATTAAGGGGTACCACCAGCCAAACGCGAAAAAACCACGCTAAGGATTAAGTTCAATCAGAAAAGTTATTTCAAAAAGTCCTTTAAAGAAATGACATATGTCAAAATGAGTTAATTCACCTTTTGACATACAGATTAGAGCTATCTTTCTACGTGTCATAAAGTATGCTTTTTGACAGTAGCTACAACATGAAAAAAACCTTACATTTGTTTAAAAACGTTAGTCATGTTATTCCATTAAAGGGCCATTATATTGAATAACTTATTGTGGAAATTATGAAAAATTGAGATGATTATTATTAAGTTAAAGGGCAGTTTAGCGTGGCCACCGACCAACTTAGTGGTTACTTACACTCAATTATTGGAAGGAAAGTTTTATCCTTTCGCGAATTCATTATACATGCCGAAATTACGAAATTCGCAGAAAAATCGCGGTAGGCATTGGAAAGAGCATTTTAATTTTCTATAACTCCATAGAGAGGTGATTACGCATGAATCAAAGACCGTCAGAAGAAGAATATGCCGGGGACTTCGGAGAGTATATCCGGTTGGTGCCGGATGGCAACATCATCGACATTCTGCTCGCCCAGGAAAAGCAAATGACCGAGCTGCTGGCATCGTTGACCGAAAGCCATGGCGCGTATCGGTATGCGGAAGGAAAATGGACGCTGAAAGAAGTCGTGGGCCACATCGCAGACGGAGAACGCGTCATGACCTACCGCCTGCTCCGGTTCGCAAGAGGGGACCAGACGCCTCTGTCCGGTTTCGACCAGGAATTGTTCATGCCTCCTTTCGGAAGCTGGACAACCGCGCAATTGGCCGAAGACTACCGGGCCGTACGGCAATCGACGATCACACTGCTGCGCGGGTTACCGGCGGAGGCGTGGTCCCGCAAAGGCACAGCCAACAACGCAAGCATTACGGCGCGTGCCCTCGCGTACGGCATCGCAGGACACGAGATTCATCACATGGGGGTCATCCGAAATCGGTATTTGAGTTAGTTGTCCGGAAGATCGGGACGGAAGCTGCGCGGAAAACGCGGCTTCCGTTCTTTCTTTATGGCAGCCTTCCCGCCCCGTTCAAAGACTGATATGAAGAGAGGACAAGACGGGTTGAAAAAAGCAGCAGCGATTGGTTGCAGACTGGATTTTGTCTAAAAATGAAAAGAAAATAATAATCTCAAACAAGAAAAAATCAAGGCCTCTTCGTTAAGCTAACGAAGAACGAGAGCTCAATACATCATACGAATGACAAATAAGGATTGGTGGTTATTCCGCAAAAGGGCGCAATTGTTGAATAATTAAATCCCAATTTCTCATTTATATCACTGAGAGATTGGGATTTTTAATGCTGGAATATCCTTAACGTTGTAAATCCGCGTTTTGCTGGTGGTACCCCATTAAGTTCAGTTTGAAGTTTTATAGGGGGAATTTAATGTCAAATAAGTTTAAATATGCAATGGGATTGTTTTTTGAAAAAAAGATACCTAATAAAAAGAATAATTTATTCTTAATTCTCAATCTTGTAAATTTTATTATACTCACGGTTGATTATTTCACAGATATAGAATTAACTTGGTTATTTTTAGTTGTGACATTAGCAATACTTGTACTTTCTTTTTCTATACATATTGGATTTGAGTCAATATTTTGGACACAAAAAAGTTAAATCTTAAGCTGTATTCCTAATAAAATCTTCAATGGCTTGTGGGGTTTGATAGCCCAAGCTGCTGTGAATTCTTTTTCGGTTATACCAACCTTCAATAAATTGGAACATCGCTAATTTAGCTGTTTGATAGTCTAGATATTGTACGTGGTTGACTTCTTCCTTTTTTAATAGGGCATGAAAGGATTCAATACAGGCATTATCGTACGGGCAGCCTTTCTGACTAAAGGATTGCTTAATATGATGATTTTGGATATGTTGAGTAAACTCACTACTTGTATATTGTGAGCCAAGATCCGTATGAAGAACTAAGCCCTCCGAGGGATTTTGGGAAAAGTGAGCGTTATTGAAAGCTTGTATGACCAGCTCTGTCGTCATTGAACGAGAAAATGAATACCCTACTATTTTCTTAGAATGAAGGTCCAATACCGAAGCTAAATAACACCATCCGTCTTTTAACGTGTGGATATACGTAATATCTGCTACCCATTTCTCATTAATGGTCTGAGTAGTAAAGTCTCGTTTTAGCAAATTATCCAATTGAATAACCTTTTCTTTAGATGGATAGGGACGGTATTTTTTCTTAGTAATAGAACGAATTCTTGCCTTGCTCATTAAACGTTGAACACGCTTTAGACTTAGGGAAAACCCTTTGGTTAATAAGCTTTCATGAATCTTTGGCGCCCCATATCGTCCCTTGCTTTCCAAGTAAATGAGATGGATTTCCTTTGTGAGTTCTTGGTTTTCCTGTTCGCGATTTGATATGACTATTTGGAGGGACTGATAATGGCTGCTTCTTGGGATTTCTAGTATTTCACACATCTTCTGTACGGGATATTGTTTCTTGTGTTCCTCAATAAATTCGGTAAG
>NZ_JBHXAS010000221.1:0-3710 GCF_042727425.1 Peribacillus sp. NPDC060253 | reverse complement strand
ATATTATGTTTATTATATTATAAACTTTATAAGGAAGTGTTTGTTTAATGCAAGATGCAGATATGTTTTGGAGTGCATCCCAAGATGAGCTAAAACAGGGCTATATCCAAGATGAGAATCAGTTTATTTGTTTGCTGTGCGGACATACAGTTCAAAAGGGGATCGTATACCCAAAAGATGGGACTCTTTATGAAGCAGAGAGGTATATGCGTATTCATATCGAAAATGTACATCAATCGGTATTCGAATACTTGATTGATCTCGATAAGAAATTAACAGGTCTCACAGATCACCAGAATCGCCTACTTCGCCTTTTTTATCAAGGTAAGAACGATGCTGAGGTGCAAGAGGAAATGGGGATTGGAAGTTCTTCTACTATTCGGAACCATCGCTTTGTATTAAAGGAGAAAGAGCGTCAAGCTAAGTTATTCTTAGCCATGATGGAACTTCTAAAAGATAAAGATAAACATGCGCCGGCATTTGTCCCTCTTCATCAAAATGCAAGGATGGTCGATGATCGTTATAACGTTACTAAGGAAGAAAAGATGGCCGTACTGAAAAAATATTTCCCTGAAGGCAGTCAGGATGCATTAAAGTCTTTCCCGCCAAAGGAAAAACAGAGGCTAATCATTCTCCAAGAAATTACGAACCGCTTTGAAAATGAGCGGAATTACGAAGAAAAAGAAATCAATCAAATATTGGGCGCCATCTATCATGATCATGTTCTATTAAGAAGATATTTAATAGAATATGGGTTCTTGGATAGAAAGCAAGATGGGAGCCAATATTGGCTGAAGAAATAGACAGGAGGCAATCGATATGGATCGTAAAAAAGAATTGAAGCAATTATATAAGGAAACGAAAGTGGAAGCGGGTGTATACCAAATAAGAAATACGATAAATAATAAAGTGTTTATCGGCAGCACCAGAAATCTAAAGACGTTGAAGGGAAAGCAATTTGAATTGGAAATGGGAACGAACACGAATAAAGTGCTGCAAGATGAGTGGAATCAATATGGGAAAGAGGCTTTTTCTTTTGAGGTACTTGAGGTATTAAAGCCGAAAGAAACAGGTTTTTTCGATAGTAAACGGGAATTGAAAAAACTTGAAGAAGTGTGGGTGGAAAAAATACAGCCATTTGAAGAACGGGGATATAATCGAGTGAAATTGAACTGACATATAGGAAGTTTAGCTTTCAGTTTATAAGATTGCAGAAGACAATATAGGTTCATCCAACACTCCCCGCATTAACACGTCTCGTTTCGGAAATGGAATAAATAAGGAATTATTGAAGCGGATGATAATATATTTAAGTGTTTACGACTAGGGGGTGCGGGGATGGAAAATGGAGATGAATATGTAAGAGCGAAAAAAAGGGTGGAAAACCTTAAGGCCTTCTACATTCATCTAACGGTATATTTATTGGTGAATATCATGTTTTTTGTCATGAATTTATTAACGGATCCTGGTTATTGGTGGTTCCTTTATCCTCTTGGAGGGTGGGGGATCGGAGTTTTGGTACACGGCATAACGACTTTTGCACACGGAAGCTTCGGGGCCAAGTGGGAAGAAAGAAAGATAAAAGAATACATGGAAAAGAATAAAAAGAACAGCTGATATATGGATACGTTCGACTTGGGAGTCATTTATGGCTCCTTTTTTTGCGTGTGAAGATCAGTAAGTTACCATTAGAGGATCTCTTTGGATAGATAATTAGAGGATCTCACTTGTTGTTAGTTTTTAAATGGTTTAAGCTATTAGTGAGGGATCCGGATTTTGATGATCGAAACTGTTATTGACCAAGGGGGGAACCCTTAAAGGACCTTCACTAAATAATTTATTTTAGGAGTTGCAAATGAAAAAGATAGGATGGACCATAACGGGGATAGGGACAATCATTGCATTGGGCGCCCTGCTTTATCCTTTTAATGTTATTGATAAAATACAATGTATATATCTATTGCTTGGCGGTGCGGGATTAATGTTTGTCGGTTCCATGGTCAGGGCACTTACGTTCCTTAAGCGATAAAAGATGATGATTAAAATGATTGAATCTAAAACGGTAAATGCAAGGTGATATCATGGAGAAAAATCAATTGAAATATGCGCAGCAGCATCTTGCTAATGAACGAACCTTTTTGGCGTGGATAAGAACGGTGATTGCCATAGTGGGGGTTGGTTTTCTAACGACGAGCCTGCACTTTACGATTGGGGTGCATCGGGATGCCCGGATTGACTTGATCAGTATCATACTGGGCATATTTGCATGTGGTTTGGGTCTTGTGATTACAGTTCTGGCGACGTTCAGTTATCTACAGAAGAAGCGGCAAATCAATGAAGAGACCTTCCAGCCCTCCGGTGGGCAGGTCGTTCTTATCGCTGTCTTTATGGTCATACTGTTATCAATGATCATTTTATATTTTCTTTTTTTATAAAAGGTTAACATTCTGCCCTACATGATATAGGGCAGTTTTTTTAGTTTCTTCTATATATATTTATTCTTACATCATTGCGGGAACATTTCTTCCATTATCGAACTGTTATTTACAAACAGAGGTTTGAAAAACTCTAAAATAAGAAGAATCTTGTAACAATATTCTCTTCCATTTTATGAGGTATAGGATCATTCTACCTCAATGATCCTTGGTTTTGCAGGAAAGATGACATCCTTGTATAAGGTATGTGTTCATTTTGTATAAGTAGTAATAAGCGATAGAGAATTCTTCGTCATCCATTTGACTTCAGGAGCGGCCTTTCATTTGTAAGTAAACTTCACATCACAACAGTAATGAAGGCAATAACAAATGCTGATGGTTCAAGTCAATGAAAATGGCGGAAAACGGGGGGGATAAAGTAACCCGTTCATAGCAATGCTTTCGTTAGAGGGTGTTACCACCATTCAATCTTGATCAAGTTTTAAATCTTTGTTTAATTTCCATTTTGTGAGATATGATAAAAGGGAATGAAAAGGAGGTCAATAAGATGGTGGATATAAAAAAAGGTGAAAGTTCTTTTTTTGTCGAAGAATCTGGCGAGAAACTTGCAGAAATCACATTCTTTAAATCAGGTGAAGATGAAATCACAGTCGACCATACTGTTGTTTCTGACAAGCTCCGCGGGCAGAAGGTAGGAAATGCCCTTGTTGAAAGGATAATAGGGTTTGCACGCGAGGAAAAACTGAAAATTGTTCCGGTATGTTCATTCGTTCAAAAACAGTTTGAAAAAAATACAGAATATGAGGATGTCTTGGCTAAATGAATGAAAGGGGTGTACACAGAGGGGATGGAGATATTCACTGGTGTTCACCCCTTTTTGCATGATTGAGATAATAAAGGGTAATTGTGTATAGAGGTGTTAAGGTCGAACGCCATTTATTATTTAGCCCCTTTCCTCCAAAGGCATTGCTTGCATTAAATATTGGGGAGGTGCTTGTATGGCTATTAACCTACAACTGCTATTGAATCTTGGCAAAGGAAAATGTGGGCAGCAGTTTGAAACAGGTCGTGCACGGGAATGAGGCTAAGTTTTATTTCAAGAGTAAATAATGCCAGCGAACTCTTTTCACATAGGAGATTGACAGTGAAAAATGAAACTGTAAAGGAAAATGCATGATTCCTCATAGAAAAAACATCTTCTACAAGTCGTGTAAGTGGGGTTTCTGATAAATGCATTTTTTATAAACTTATAATTTAAAATGCAGGATCTGTTAT